>NZ_DASWWZ010000703.1:0-6555 GCF_036405755.1 Schlesneria sp. | reverse complement strand
GGACCACTGATCGACGAGGAATCGAATGGCATCTTCTCCGTGGTCAACGGAGCAATTTCGGCGAAGAGCTTCTACAGCTTGGCCACGATGTCTCTTCCGTCCGAATTTCTCCTGACAACACTTACCTTGTGACTGGCACAGATGGAGGGCTTATCTGGAAATATAGTCTGGTGGAAAACCGTCCGCTGGATTGCTGGAGTTCAAGACTGGAAGATATTAGACGGATGGCATTCAACGAGAATGGATCTCTTCTGGCCATCGTCAGCTATCAAGCAGAAGTCGTAGTCCTCGACACGAAATCCGGCGAAACAGTCCTGCGGTGTCCCCCCCCGGAATTCCCTACCAAGAATGCAGCGGCCTGCTTTTTCCGAGGGAGTTTACTCACGTCCGGGAATCGAAACCACATTTCTGTGTGGGACTTGGATACGGGTCACAGGTCTCATCTCTGGTCGATGCCATGCGAACTGATTCTGGACATCGCGTGCACCGGGGACCAAAGCTTTCTAGCAGTTCTTTGTGATTATGGCACCGATGAAATGATCCGCGTCAATTTGATGACGGAAGTGGGGCAGAACGTTCCCACCCGCCTGATTCCGTTGGGCTTTCAACCAAATTCAATTGCGATTCACCCGGACAGTAAGCATATCGCGGTCGGCGGAGTTCGTGGGGAGCTGGAAATCTGGGATAGCCGAACTTCTGTCCAAATACGAAAATGGACTCTCGTTGAGAAGTTGAACGAACTGAGCTTCAGCCCCGATGGCAAATTTCTGGCTGTTGCCGAGCGATCCGGCGCGATTCACGTTGTGGATTGGCGAAACGCTGAGAAGCCATCGGCCGATCAAAATCATCGTGGATATTTTCATTGGGCCGCGCATCCTCGGCCCGCTCGTAGCGTGGTCTTCACAGCCGACGGTCGACATGTCATATCGGCAGGTTTCGACGGTCGTGTCATCAAATGGCCGCGAGTTAAAAACCCCACCGCCCGACTGACAGTCGGAGAAAAACCCTGGGACATGGTAACCCTTCCGTCGATGGCGGCGTTGGCTTCTTTCTGTGACGAGCGACTGCAGCTCCATTCGCTGGCTGATCTGCAGCCGGTAACAGAAATTACGTTATCCAGTGAACATGGTCCGATCTGCGCTGCGGTGGCCTCAGCTTCCGGGAACAGGTTGGCTGTCAGCACCCGGTCGAAAACAATCCTTGTCGGAAAGACCGAACCCCACCTGACGCTCTTGCCGGTCGCCAAGGAGACCTCGCAAGGCAACAATCCCCCCATCGTGTCCTTTCTCTCAGACGAGGTGACGCTGGTCGGAATCGATACTTTTCCGGAGTTGCGAGTGCAGGCGTGGAACTGTGACAACCGTCAACGCCTCTTCTCTTATTCGTTGTCCAATGTGGTACCACATCGCCTCACGTTCGACGGTAACGACACCATGTGGACTGTGACGGATTCCAGCCTATTACAAATCAAGCTCAGGACAGGCGAAATTCTTAGGAAGCTTCCCATCCAGGGGCGTGACGCCGGACGCATCGCCGCTTCGGGCGATGGGCAAACGCTGGCCGTCACTTACAGCGACCGACGAATTGAACTGGTCGACGCTGATTCCCACGCCGTCCAGTCGACCATTTTCGGACATGTCGGAACCGTGGAAAAACTTCTCTTCACCAATGACGGGAAGACGCTACTTGCTCTGGATGCCGGTCACAATCTGCGGTTCTGGAATGTCTCTACCGGAACTGAGCTTTTGAGCTGGCATTTCCCGGTCAGAGCATTTGATCTGTCATCTGACAACAAAACGTTGACAATTTTCTACGAAGATCAGTTCGAAAGATTCGATCTGACGTCGCGAGAATAGGCCCTGTTTATTGTCAGAATGTGTCTCTCATTCCGCAGGCGCCCGTCACGATGGATCGAGCCCGCCCGGGCTCCACACCCAGAGCGTAAATCCTGTTTAGCGATCCGCTGCTCACAACGCCTGAAAATGACCGTTGGTGTCCGCCCGGATCATGCAGCCCGTTTCAGCGAGGCATTTTCGGTCGGTTGAGATTCTATGGTATTGGGGACAGTCCGTTTTTTCCGGCTCAGATGATTGAGAAAGTCGAGAAATCCGGGGGCAATCCACTTCATATTCCACAGAAAGTGAGCCAGCAGCCCCACGAGGGGCATGCGGTGATTGTACCTGATGGCTCTGATCGCCTTCCGGGCAACGGCTTCCACGGTAGTGCAGACCCACTGGGGTGGCTCGGGAACTGTCTTCCGTTCCTTGCTGGTGGCACACTTACGGTACAGATCTGTTTTGACGGGGCCGGGACACAGCGACGTGACGTGCAGCCCGCGGCGTCCGTACTCGGCTCGCAGCGATTCCGAGAATCCAATCAAACCAAATTTGCTGGTGTGATAGCCGGCAAAGCGGCCTCCTGCCACGAGGCCCGCGATACTGCAAATATTCAGAATATGTCCTTCCGGACGTTCCAGCAGAGACGGCAGTAACTCGCGAGTAATCTGAATCGGAGCGAGCAGATTAATTCCCATTAACCAGTCCCACTGCTCGGCGGTCATCGTATGCGTCGGACCGTAGAAAGCGACGCCCGCGTTGTTCACGAGAATATCGACACCGCCCCACTCTTCTGTAAGTGCCGTGACGGCTGCCGTTATCTCGGCCGGTTTCGTCAGATCGACCTTTCGTGAGGCAGAACTCACACCCAGGGCGCGAATTTCGTCGCCGACGGCAGCCATCCCCTCTGCGTTCACATCCCACAGGTAGACATCGGCACCCTCACGAGCCAGCGCGAGCGCGATTCCACGACCGAGGCCCGACGCACCACCCGTGACCAATGCCTGTTTGCCTCGAATTGATTTCATCAATCTCGTTCCGAATGAGGAGCCATGTAAGCCGTTCAACTGCAATTCTTCGACGCTGCTCGCGTCTGTCATCGGACATCTCATGTCCGTCGCCCGGTCTTCCTCACGACAGGAGTTTGAGGATGGCCTGCTTGACGTAGTCTTCCATCTGATCCCATTCCCTGATCATCTTCTGGATCTGCGGCGGCAGATTCGCTGGTACCGTGGGACCGTTCGTCGGAGGTGGATTGTCAGGCGTGTTGTTAGCCGGAGGTGGCTGAGTCCCGTGGGGGTATTCGATCGGGCCTTCAGGTCCATGGACGGCGTTCGAATACATCAACTGAATCGGTGCCGTGCCACTTCCATCCGCCAGGGGGACTTCTCGAAAGGCGACAGCCAGGTCGACCGCTTCCGAAATCGGATAGTCGGCGATCTCGTCTCCATTGTCAGAGGTCCATCCCAGGAAGCCCTTTCCATTTGGACTTTCGAGTGCATCATCGACATCCGGATCGGTTCGTACTTCCTGCAACTGGTGATAGAACGTCGCGACAACATTCTTCCAGCTGGCGTCGAAGACCGGAATTCCGTTGGTTCGACCACCAGAGAGGCGTTCCGAGTAGACACCGACGGCGTAATAGATCGTGTTGTCGTCAGGCCGGACAGAACCGTGGTAGCCCGCCAGCCCCTCTGTGGAATCCTCGGTCGATCCGCCATTGGGATCTGCCAGAACACATCCTTTGGGAAGCATGAAGTTCACCACCGTGTTGGCAAGATCCCGTCCGGCAAACAAATTCTGGCGATAAAGGCTTTCAATCTGAGCTTCGAGTTCAGCCTTCGTCACACGCTGCGGTTTCCATCCCGTCAGAAAGAACGAACCCACAAACTGTGATGAAATCGGCTTGTTATCAAAGTATTGCACAAGCACATTGTTCAGTCGTCGATCCGCCATCGCTGCAGCCAGCTTTTTGTCGATACTTCGCCAGTCACTGGAATCCCATGCCTCGGAGTCCCCGACATAGATATTCATGTACTTGAGATCGCGGATGGTTCGCCCACCTCGGTACTTCAGGTCCTGGGCGGGAGCCGGTGCGACACCATCCGCGATGGCTGCGGCCGAAGCGGACGAGGCCATCTGGTAAGGAGCTCCCGCGTACCCCATGCCTGGTCGGCCATTCATCACAGGCATTGCCCGACCGTCGAACTGGCCACCAGCACTGGCCAGCAGCGGATAATTCCCCGCTGCGGGTCGCGTATGAGCCATTTGAGAGACCGCGGCACCCGGTAGAATGCCAAACTGGCCCGCTCTGGCAGCTTGAGCAAGCTGCGGCGGTTGACCCGCAATCGGAGGATTGGAGATCGAACGTGTATTGGTCGGCGGGACGACGCGGTCACGATATGACGAACGCAGGCCCATGGGATCACTGCTGGTGCAGCCAGTGACCCAGGTCATCAATATCATCAGAAATACGGACTTCCGTGCCATTTCATGCGTCCTTCGCAAGAACCGTCTCAGAAAGAAACGGCGATTTCGGCCGCTAGATAGCAAAACGGCCAATTTCTGAATAGGCATCTTCTGCCGGAGCAGAAGCCGGGATCATCCGTTCCCTCAACTCAGCAACCGCCCATCAGATGGCACGCACGAGATCCAGAGCCTGCTCGAAGTCCGGAGGAAGAGGGGCCGTGAAGGTGTGCCATTCGCTCGTCATGGGGTGTGCGAACGACAGTTCGGCGGCGTGGAGGGCCTGCCGGGGAATATACGGTGACATGGGGGCAAGTTCGGGCCCGCCGGCGACAGGTCGAACACGATCGGGTTTCAGTTCCCCGAACGGTCCGTAGAAATCGTCCCCGACGACGGGGTGGCCGATGGTCGACAAGTGGACGCGAATCTGGTGCAGCCGCCCCGTGCGGGGCTTAGCCTTCACCAGAGTATGTCGGGAAAACCGCTCAATCACCTCGAAGCTCGTCTTTGACGCCTTGGCATCAATGGCGTCGGCCTGGCAGGACATCAATGCGCTGGCACCGCTGCGAGCACGCCCAATCGGCAGATCGATCGTCCCGGAATCCTCTTTTAGCACTCCGTCTACGAGTGCCAGATACGATTTCGAAATTCGCTCTCGCTGAAACTGCATGGAGAGCAGCCGATGCGAAAGATGATCTTTGGCCAGAGCGACAACACCACTGGTATCCCGATCCAGCCGATGTACGACCCCCGGCTTGAACTGGCCGGGAAACTGGGCATTCTGATCGAGATAATGCTGGACTGCGTTTGTGAGCGTGCCGGAAGGGTTCTGCCCCGTCGGATGGACAATCAAGCCCGCAGGCTTGTTAACGATGAGCAGCCACTGGTCTTCAAACACGACACCGAACGAAATCTCTTCGGCCGGCATCAGGTTGTCGGGGGGCTCGAGCAGCCGAACCGTAACCACTTCATTGGTAAAGACACGACGTTCCGGGGCAGCCACGACCCCTTCCACGGTGACCTGCCCGGCACGGACCATCCGGTGCATTCGCCACGCGGTGTAGCTGCGAAAATGCTTCACCAGAAATGTGTCGACGCGACATCCCGATAAATAACTTTCAACAACCAGTGTCGCAGAGTGCATGCGGCTGCATATCGCCTGTTTACGTTTTCGTGAATCAGCCGTTCCGACGACGGCTCGGAAGGCTATCTTAGCGGTTCTTGCCAAATGTGCTGCACTGCACGCGTCTCGTCAATCCTCATTTCTGGGGCGATTCCGTCTTCTCTTTGCTCTCGGCCGAGTCTGTCGGGGGAGATTCCACGAGATCATCGACTTCTTCCACGTCTGCAGCAGGGGGTTCGAGCTCCACTTGTTCCCCCGTCAGACATTCCAGATAAAACCGCAGAATGGGTCGCAGTGGCGTCGCAGGATTCGTCTGCAATGCCTGACGGATCGACTTGCCAGCATCTTCAACCAGGCCCGCTTCCATCTGCACCAGGGCGATCTGGTAAGTCAGATTGGCCCCTTCGAAACGGAGCCCCTGAACCAGTCCGGCGTTCGCATTGATTGATGACGACGGATAGGAATCGGGTCCCATCCACAGCGGGTTCAGCGTAAGGAACGGGAGCGTGTACAAGGCCAGGGGGACGGGCTGCGTTGCCACGGCGCTCCGCTGATCGGTCCACAGTTTGATCGTACGGACATGATTCGCGAGGCAGAGTGCCGTGATCGCCGCGGAATCACGCCACCCGGTCAGCGACGTATCGGTGGCAAAGCCCTCGAGACTTTCGAGCAGGCCCTCGGCATCCACTCCCTGCCCGACTTCCAGCAACCAACTGGCAAGAGCCAGTTTCGCTGGAGGATTCCGTTCGAGATAGATCGCGTCCTCTTCCAGGATTTTAATCGCACTCAGCAAATACCCCATCTGGTAGGCACCACTGGCGACCTGGAACCGGTCAGAACCGTCGTCCAGTCGCTTCGAGATAGCGGATTCGATCTGCGCCATCGGCTCACTCAACTGATCGATCGCGTCGATAATCGCTTCCCGCTCCTGTCGCTGTTCGGTGGTCATCGACTTCGAGTAGGGTCTTAACACCTTGAGCTTATTCAAGAGATTGAGCTGCACATCTCGCTTATCCATCATCTGGTACTGACGCAGCAGCATCTGCAGCGTTCCCGCGTCATCCGGTTCGAGGGCAGCAGCCTGCCGCAGTGCGACGACCGTCTGGTAGTATCTCAACAGGTTGGAACCGC
>NZ_DASWWZ010000702.1:0-8305 GCF_036405755.1 Schlesneria sp. | reverse complement strand
GCGTTTTGAATTGGCGACAAGCGACGATGCGGCTCTGATCTGGCAGGACGGCGTGGCCTCGATCATCGCTCCTGCTGACGGAAAATACGTGATTCAAATCCGTGAAAGCAGCTACGGCGGAAACGGTGCCTGCTATTACCGATGCCACATCGGAAACTATCCTCGTCCCCTGGCGATTGTCCCAGCCGGAGGCAAGCCAGGACAGAAGCTCGCAGTCCGATTTATGGGCGACGTCAGCGGCGAGTTCGAACGGGAAGTCGAACTTCCCGCGAATGTCGATCCCGAATATGCCGTCTTTGCGACGGACGACAAGGGGATTTCTCCCTCGGGCAACCGCTTCCGAGTTGTTGACCTGGAAAACTCCATCGAGCAGGAACCGAACGAGACGATTGCTCAGGCGACCAAAGCAGCCGCACCCGTCGCGTTTAACGGAGCACTCTCATCGAAAACGGATGTGGATTTTTTTGGTTTTACTGCGACCAAGGGGCAGACGCTGGAAATCCATGTCTGGGCTCGACGATTGCGATCGGAACTGGATCCGAGTCTCATTCTCTACAACGCGCAGGGCGGAGCGATCGCCAGCAACGACGATAGTAATGGACCGGATAGCTTCATCCGTTTCGCGGTCCCCGAAGATGGCCAATATTTTCTTGAGGTCAGAGACCACCTGCGACGGGGAGGCAGTGCGTTCCACTATCGCATTGAAGTCAGTCCGCTCGTGCCGGAAGCCTTGCTGGGTGTCAACGAATTTGTGCAGTACGTAGAGCCGAAACTCGCGATTCCCCAGGGAAATCGCTTCCCGCTGCTAATCAACGCCAACCGAGTCGCCTTTGGCGGCCATCTCGATTTCACAGGACTGAATCTGCCTGAAGGCGTCACCGTCGAGTCCTTCGGAATGGCAGCCGACCAGGGCTTGGCCCAAGTCATCCTTGCCGCTTCCCCGGATGCCCCGATGTCCGGGCGGTTCTCTCAAATCGTGGGATCGCTGACAGACCCTGCCAACCCCAATCCCCCACGAGGTGAAGTTCGCCTTCCAACCGTTCTGGTCCGGGGACTGAACAATATTCCCTTCTGGACAGAACCGACATACTCGCTCGCCACGGTCGTGACACAGAAAATTCCGTTCACGCTTCAGATTGTCGAACCGAAAGTCCCGTTAGTCCAAGGCGGTCAGATGTCGCTGAAGGTGGTCGCAACGCGCGCCCCCGACTTCACTGCTCCGATCAAAATTGAGCTTGTGCTGAACCCTAATGGCGTTAACTCCAGCCGTGAGGTTTCCATCCCCGAAGGACAGTCCGAGGCACTGATTTCGATCAATGCAGCGGGGAATGCACAGGTCAAGGATCACAAGATCACTGTGCGGGGAGAAGCCACGGTCGGCAATGGCCCAGTCATGGTCTGCTCGCCATTCGTCACACTGCGTGTCGCCGAGCCCTATTTCCGATTCACCTATGAGGCGGCCGCAGTTGAACTTGGTGCCGAGACAGATCTCGTCGTCAAACTGGAAACGGCCAAAGAATTCGAAGGGGATGCGACCGTGCAGTTGCTGGGCCTGCCCAACAAAATCACGACGACCGCAATGACATTCAACAAGGACGCCAAAGAGCTGATTTTCAAGGTGAAAGCCGAAGCCGACGCCCCTGAAGGGGTCAACAAAAGTCTCTTCTGCCAGGCGGTCGTAACAGAAAACGGCGAGCCAGTCATTCATAACATCGGGACAGGTCAAATTCGGGTCGACAAACCGTTACCTCCGAAGGCCGCACCTGTACCCGTAGCGCAGGCCGCCCCCGCAGCGACGCCAGAACCCACGGCCGCCCCGGTCAAGCGATTAACGCGGCTGGAGCAACTGCGGCTTGAACAGGAACAACGCGTTAAAGCTCTGAATGGATCTGCCGCCAGTACTGACTCAAAGCCCGCTGGCGGTCAATGAGCTTGCCGACGAAATTTTAGGGACAATGAAATGCCTCGGTTCTCACCTCTTGTACCTCTGCTGACTTGCGCGATGCTGACTCTCTGTCAAAACTTGATGGCAGCAGATTCGCCGCTGGTACAAATTAATGTCTACCCACCCGAAGTGAACCTCACGACGCACAGCGACCGGCAACGCGTCGTGGTCCAGGCAGTTCAAGCGGATGGAATTACGCGTGATATTGGCAAAGAAGCCAAATTCACCCTGGCAAACCCCGCCCTCTGTCGCCGTGAAGGGACGACGTTCCATCCCGTCGCCGACGGGCAGACCGAACTGAAGGTCGAATTTGGCGGTCAGTCCCAAACGATCCCGGTGAAAGTCGAACGAGCAGCGGAATCGCGGCCCATCAGTTTTAAACTCGACGTCATGCCTGTCTGGATGAAGACCGGTTGCAACACAGGAAGCTGTCACGGAGCAGCACGTGGGAAGGATGGCTTTCGCCTGTCCCTGTTCGGGTACGATCCCGATGGAGATTACCAGCGGATTACGCGTGAACTTCCCGGTCGCCGCATTGACCTGAGTGTTCCCGAAGCCAGTCTGATCATCGAAAAATCGGTGGGCGTCGTCCCTCATACAGGGGGAAAGCGATTCGAGAGAGACTCTGAAATCTGCAATACCGTCATCGACTGGATCTCGGCCGGCTGTCCCAGCGATCCCGCAAACGTCGCCACATGCATTGGCCTGGAGATTTATCCACGCGATGGAGTCCTCGACGGTGAAGGGGCTCAGCAGGCAGTCACTGCACGAGCCAAATACTCTGACGGAACGGATCGGGACGTCACCTCACTGGCTCTGTATCTTTCCAATAATGACACCTCAGCCTCAATTTCACAGGATGGAATCATCACGGCCGGAGCACGCGGTGAAGCCTTCGTCATGGCTCGCTTTGCCACATTCACCGTTGGCTCCCACTTCGTGGTATTGCCGAAAGGGTTGGTCTACGAAGACGTTTCAAAACCCCAGGTCAACTACATTGACGAGTTGGTCAATCAGAAACTGAAGAAGCTGCGAATCGATCCATCCGTGAAGGCAGCCGACGAAGCCTTCCTGCGTCGCGTTTATGTCGACCTGGTAGGACAAGTCCCCTCGGAAGCGGAATACACGCGATTTATTACCAGTGCCGAGCCCGACAAGCGTGACAAGCTGATCGATGAGCTGCTAAACCGCAAGGAATTCACAGAACTGTGGGTCAGCAAATGGGCCGAATGGCTGATGATGCGTTCCTCGATTCAGACGAGTCCGAAATCGATCACGCTTTATTACACCTGGCTCAGCGAACAGATCGCCGACAACGTGCCGCTCGACAAAATGGTTCGAGACATTCTGGGGGCCAGCGGTGGTACATTCAAGAATCCTGCGACCAACTTCTATCAGATCGAACCTGACGTGCTGAAAGTCAGTGAGAACGTCGCTCAGATCTTCATGGGAATGCGCATCCAGTGCACCCAGTGTCACAACCACCCGTTTGATCGCTGGACGATGGATGACTACTACTCGTTCGCCGCATTTTTCAGGCAAGTGGGGCGTAAACAAGGTGAAGATTATCGTGAGACAATTGTCTTCAACGCGGGAGGTGGCGAAGTCAATCATCCCGTCGGCGGTCGCGTCATGCTTCCCGAGTTCCTCGGAGGTGGCCCTGCCGATGTCGCCGGAAAGGATCGACGTGAAGTCCTGGCCGAATGGCTTGCTTCTCCCAAAAATCCCTACTTTGCTCAGAACTTCGTGAACCGGATCTGGCACCACTTCTTCGGTATCGGGATTGTGGAGCCTGTCGACGATGTCCGCGTCAGTAACCCCGCATCGAACGAACCACTCCTTGTCGAACTTGCGCGACGGTTCACAGAATCAAATTACAACTTCAAGTCATTGGTACGGGACATTTGCCGGTCAGAGGCCTATCAGCGTTCGACCGAAAAGAACGCCAGCAATGCCACGGACGAACGCAACTTCGCCTCGCAAACGCTACGACGCATCAAGGCCGAGTCGATGCTGGATATCATCAGCCAGGTCACGTCCACCCAGGATAAGTTTCCATTACTGCCTGTGGGAGCACGAGCGGTCCAGATCGCCGACGGCGCAACCAGCACCTACTTTCTGACGACGTTCGGGCGCGCCACGCGCGAGACGGCCTGTTCGTGTGAAGTCAAAATGGAACCGACGCTTTCACAAGCGCTTCATCTCCTCAATGGCGAAACATCGAACCAGAAGATTGTTCAGGGAGGCTTGGTCGCAAGCTTGCTGGGCGAAAACCTCACCCCGGAACAGATCGTTGAACGGCTCTATATTCGCTGTCTCAGCCGGAAGCCAACCCCTGACGAGATTAGCGCTTTGCGGCCACTGTTTGCCGAAGGGAACGACATTAAGCGTTCGCTCGAAGATATCTTCTGGGCACTTCTCAACAGCCGCGAGTTCCTGTTCAACCATTAGCCGACCAGGGCGAGCAAACCTGGGTGCCGGGGTTGATGGGGTTGCCCCCCCGCCCCGGCACTCCCCCCCCTCTCATCCTGTCCAATCGACATACGAGAGTGGCCGGTAATTGAAAACACCTGATCTGCGAGAAGCTCACTTAATGCGACTCTCGCAATCCAGTTTTGCGGTCCTCGTGACCCGATGAATTCGTGGAGTGATTGGTTATGCGTTCCTTCGCCATCTGTCTGGTCGCACTCAGTCTGTTTTCGGGATCTACCCAGGCGGAAGAGAAGGCGGCACCCAAAGGAGAAAAGATCACGTTCGATCAGCATATTCTGCCCATCTTTCGTGAAAAATGTGGTTCCTGCCACAACACGAATGACAAAAAAGGGGATCTGGTTCTCGACAACTACGGCCTGGCCATGCAAGGGGGCGCTTCCGGTGAAGTGATTCGCACCGATGGTGACGCTTCGCAAAGTCAGCTTTACCTCGTCGTAGCACACTTATCTGAACCCAAGATGCCTCCGCAGCAGCCCAAGCTGCCTGACGAGCAACTCGAATTAATTCGGAAATGGATCGAGGGGGGGGCTCTCGAAAACAGTGGCAGTAAAGCCAAGGCGAAAAAGAACGTGGCCGTTGCAATGGTGACGGTCTCCAATCAGCGTCCTGCCGGCCCAGCTCCGATGCCCGAGAACCTCCCGCTCGAGCCTGTAGTCATTTCCCAGCGCGGTAATGGCATCACGGCCCTCGCCGCAAACCCATGGTCGCCACTCGTCGCAGTGGCGGGACACAAGCAAGTCATTCTGTATGACACGAGGACAAGCGAAGTCGCGGGGATTCTCCCCTTCCCAGAAGGAGTGGCACACGTCCTGAAGTTCAGTCGCAATGGACAGTGGCTGCTCGCGGGGGGTGGACGCGGAGCCCACTCGGGCAAGGTGGTCTTGTGGGATGTCAAATCGGGCAAGCGAGTCGCCGAGGTTGGTTCTGAGTATGACGTTGTTCTGGCCGCCGATATCAGCCCAGACCATACGCAGGTGGCTCTGGGTGGCCCCAAGAAAATCGTACGCGTTTACGATACATCGACCGGAGAATTACTCTACGAGAAAAACAAACACACCGACTGGATCACGGCGCTGGAGTTCAGCCCCGATGGCGTCTTGCTGGCAACTGCCGATCGCAGCAATGGCCTGATCGTGTGGGAAGCATTCACCGGCCGAGAGTTCTACGTACTGACCGGACATACCGCAGCACTGAGCGATGTCAGTTGGTCACCCGATAGCAATATTCTGGCCTCGTGCAGTGAAGATACGACCATTCGGTTGTGGGAAATGCAGAATGGAACCCTGATTAAAAACTGGGGTGCACACGGAGGAGGCGTCACGGGGATCGAGATCTCTCGTGACAACCGCATCGCTTCCACCGGTCGCGACAATACGGCGAAGCTCTGGGACTTCAACGGGACAGCGATTCGCGCTTTTGGAGGACTGACGGATATCGGAATGGAAGTGACATTCGATTCCGAGAACGATTTTCTGCTGGCAGGCGATCTGTCGGGGATCGTCCGCGTCTGGAACGCCAAAGATGGAGCCATTGTCAGCCAGCTTTTGACTAACCCACCTCCACTCGAACAACAGATCGCAATTGCCGCTCAGTCGAAAGCCTCCGCAGAAGCCGCAGCCAAGCAGGCTGCGACGAACCTCGAATCGCTGAACCGGCAAATTGCCGAACGGAAGAAAGCGGAAGAATCCGCCGCCCAAGTCTTGGCAGACACCTCCGCCCAAGTCGAGCGCCTGACGAAATCAAAGACCCAGGCAGAGGCGGAACTCAACGCCAGACGGAAAGCGTTTGAGACATCAGAGGGAGAATTGACTGCCGCCCAGGTGGCGCACTCGAATGCAGCAAAAGCGAAGGATGCCGCACTTCAGGCAGCAAGCGAACACAAAGCAAAAGTGAAAACCGCAACCGAAGCGGCTGAAGTTGCGAAGAAGGATGCTGAAAAGGCAGACGCGGCCCTGGCTGCCAGTCCCGACGATGCCAGTCTGAAAGAGGCCGCCGCCTCAGCCAGGAAGAACCTCGACACACTAGCAGACCGGTTGAAGGAAGAGATGGATGCTGCTGCTAAGGCGAATCAGCAGCTCAAAGCCGGGGAAGAGGCCCTGAGCGCAGCGGTCGCTGCATTGAATAAGGCGAAAGCTTCTCGAGAGAAAGCTGCAGAAGAGACTAAAAAGGCGGAGCTGTCAGTGACCGAAAGCACAGACAAACTCAAGCTGGCAACGGAAGCAGCCGCTGTGGCCAAGACCGCATTGGATAAAGCAGCGGCCGAAGCGGTGATCACTCCAGAACTTCAAAAGCAAGTTGCAGACGCAGAAGCCGCGGTGAAGGTCACATCTGAAAAGCTGGTTCTTCTCTCCGGGCAGTTCGAACGGCTCAATGCGGGGAAAGGCCGAACTCACCAGCTTCCCGAGTGAAGTTCCGTTGAAGCAGGCGGCCCGAGTTTTCCGTTTCCGGAACGCTCGGGCCAGTGCTATTCTATGCCTCTCTCGCGGACCTCCCGGCACCGGGCCCACCCGTCGGTCACTCCAGTGCCCGGATCGCTCTTTCCTTACGCTTCCGCTTGGTTTCCTCGAGCAACTTGAGTTCGTCGTTGATCGTTTTCTTGAGTTCTTCCAGAACCGCGTCGAATCGAGCCATTTCGGCCATTTCACCAAGCACCTCTTCTAACCGGGCGATCAACGTGGATAACTGATTGATTGACGTCTCCAAGGAGGATGCGGGATTGGTGCTCTTATCGAGCGCCAATCTGAAGAGCCCTAAAGAACTGTCGAGGCTGGGAAAGTTGGTCATGTTGATGGCGTTGAGTGGTGACAGGATTCGTCGATCAAGCCGTTCCAGCATGGCTGGCGTATCTGCCGCATTGTTGATCAGCTCTTCGCGGATATCGGCAAATGCGGATTCGACACCAACTGTCTCGATCGCGTTCTTGCGAATGCCATGGAGAGACCGATCTGCCGCAGCATTCAAACCTTGTGAATTGGCCTTGATCATCTGATTGATTTGCTCGGAACTCTGCGACCCATTGAGTCCTGAATCGAGCAGTTTTTCGTGCTGAGCACGCAACTCCTGAAGTGTTCCCTTACACTCGGAAATGATCTGTTCGACACGTTTACGCAGATTCAGTTCCCGGCCGTACAGCATCGAAAGAAGTTCTTCTTCAGGAATAATCGTGAAGGCGAACTTGATACCCTGCGAGCGGTGAGCGGCACTCGGGGCAGGAGCTGCATCCCCCACCGCGCTAGGATCCCCTGGCTGGACCGGGCCACCGTCCGACACCGTGCAGCCATCAAGGGCAGAGACCGTGAGCGTCAGTCGCTGCTTCGTCGATAGATCTAGCGGAAGTACATCGAACCGCTCAAATTCCTCGTTTTCAGCGCGCTTCAGCGTGAACTCTCTCGAATCCGGCAGAGGTGGTGCCGCAAATGAACGCTTCTGCCATTCCTGAGCGTCGTCTACCCGGAACTCAAACTCTGCATTCGCGATCCCATAGTCGTCTGTGATGGTTCCAGCGATCGGAATTCTGGCCTTACGCGTAATTGAGGTGCCGATCCCCTTCAGCCGTGACTCGATCACAGGGGGTTGATCTACGATCCCGTTGATTGTGAAGCGGGCTGGTGTGGAACTGGTGATCTGATCGACATCCTCGAGCGTAATTCGCACCAGACTGTCCGGAGGCATCGGCAGTGGCAAGACGGGAGACGTTCCGGCGGCCGATGCGGCACTCAACAAACCGGGGAGTACGGCGGCGGCATCCGCTCTCAAGATGAACGGCATCGAGAACGTGAGGCGGTCGTTCGACCAGAACTGCGGTTGTCCAGCTCCGACGGCAATCGGAAGTTGAAGTTGAGTCTTGCCATCTTGAGATTTCATCGA
>NZ_DASWWZ010000701.1:0-5248 GCF_036405755.1 Schlesneria sp. | reverse complement strand
TATTGATGGGCATTTCAAGACTGTGGATTGCCCACGGACCCATCCAGTGTGAATCGCCGAACAGTTGATCTTTGACGTTCTTGTCTCGCCAGTGCATTGATTCCATGATCATGATGGTATTCGTCGTACCATCGGTGATCTTGCTGAGATTGATCGAGCCCTGGAAGCCAAAAACTCCGTTGTGTCCCTGCAGGGGCAGGATGCTGATGTCCCATGCCTGTGCCCATTCCACACCGGGATAATCGGCGATCGGACAGTCACGGTGACCCGAGTTCATGAATCCCAGGTTCCCCACGTAGTCAGTACGGGCACCGGTAATCCCATCGTCCCAGCTGCTATCGTTATAGGAACCACCGGAAACGATATTGGGCTGTGGATTGCTGGGGCAGAGCAGTCCGGTCAGGACTGTGTTTCGTGCGGTCACAGCAACAGGTTGGGCGTTGTTTCCGTAGAGACTGTCGCCACCTCGGTTTGCAGTCGCACAGAAAGCTGTATTGACGGAGTTAAACAGAGGCGCTTGGTCGAAGTATGGGAGAAGCTGAAAGGTCCATCCCAGAGAGGAATAGCAGTTGTTGTTAAAGTTATTCCCGTTCTGGATGCTTGCCATCCGGTTGTTGGGGAAAATCAGATGCGTGTCGTGATAGTTGTGCATGGCCAATCCGAGTTGCTTCAGATTGTTTTTGCACTGGGTCCGCCGTGCGGCTTCGCGTGCCTGCTGTACTGCTGGCAGCAGCAAGGCAATCAACACCGCGATAATGGCAATCACGACAAGAAGTTCTATCAATGTGAACGCTCTCGCCCATGATTGCTGCTGAACGCGCAATCGTTTCATCATAGAGCACCTACCCCGAAAAAAGAAAAAGTTACAAACACTACCGCCAAAAAGAGCGCAATCAAATAATTCCAACTATTTCTGAATCGCGATATCGATGTTATTGGTCCCCGCTTTGACTTCGACTTCTTGCGGAGTCGTCTCAGCGGACCCATAACTGGCAGGATATGGCGTGTCAAATTCTGGAGCCCCTCCGCCGCCGACCGAACTGAAGCCGCCTGGGGGGGCCTTCATTCCTGGACGCATCATCTGAGGGCCGGATTTTTTCTTCGGAGATTTCGACATTTTTGCCATGGCTTCCTGCATGGCACCTGAACCCAAAGCGAATACTACTTTGTACTTACCGGGCAATGCCCCGCGCCGACCATCTGTCGTCGTCAGGTCGTATCCCCCGTCATCCTTGATCGTCCCTGACGAGAAAACGCCTTTCTCGCCATCGACCGGCTGAAACCGAATGATGATACCCTTCAATGGCTTCTCAGCCCCCGTCACCTTGCCTGTTACCGGGTATGCTCTCGGTTTGTTAGACCCACAGCCAGCAGCGACAGATACCACGACAAAGAGAACACATAAACGACTGAGAAATCGCGCAAACGTCATGCCGCGGCCTCGATGGGATTTTGGGCGAATTAAGGTTATTGAGATAATGGAGAGCGTTTTACCCTACCTTCCAACATCGAATCGTTCAAGAGAAATACTCTTACGCCGTCAAAGAAAGGCGCAATTAAAGCAGAAAGAGTCGGTGCACGTATTTCTGTACCCGTTCATCGGCGGTCTGAATAGTCTTTAATGAGATTTTGATCACTGGAAGCCGATTTCGGTGAGTCGAAATTGCAGCATATACGAAAATGATAGCGGTCGTTCAGCTCTCAAACAGGAGTCTTTCAATGTCGCAAGCAATCGTTGATCCAGCCGAATTGAGGAGGTTTGCCTCGCTACTGCGCGAGTTCACCAACGAACTGCAAGGCCGACTCGTCACAGTGAACACCCAACTGAACTCCCTCAGCCAGACCTGGCGAGATCAAGAGCACCTGAAATTTGCCGACGAGTTCTCACAGCACCTCAAACTGCTGGCCCGCTTCATTGAAGCCAATGAGACTCATGTCCCTTACCTACTGCGTAAAGCAGAAAGGATTGAGGAGTATCTTTCTCAGAAGTAGACCCTATCCTTAGAAGGCGATGCTCGATTCGCTCCCCTTTTTCCGCCAAGCGATGCTTATCCAAGTTTCGAAGTCGAGGCCTGCCCATCCATGTCCGGCCAGCAAAGTGCAAACATTCATTCCGTTGACGCGTTAAGAGATGTTCGTGCTGCGTTAATCCTTTTCCAGGAACGTTCCACCACCGCTCTGAGTGATCTCAGACAGAAGATAGAGCGAACGGTCGCCTGGTTGGAGCTCGATCGTCCAAACTACTGGAAGGAGCAGGAACGCCGGGCCTACGACCGTGTCGCAACAACCCGGACTGCCTTCGAAACATGCCGCCTGCGGACCGTTGCCGGACATCGGTCAGACTGCATTGAAGAGAAGAAGGCCTTCGAGAGAGCAAAAATGCGGATGGAATACGTCCGGGAAAAGCAGGAGGTCACGCGGAAGTGGATGGTCGAAGCCTCCAGAGAGGCCAATGAGTACCGCGCGCGGACCAGCACGCTTCAGCGAACTCTCGATTTCGACGTCCCCTTGATGATTGCCCAGTTGGGACGGATGATTGACGCCCTCGAGGGATACACAAATCAAAGTCCACCAGTCGTCGTGTCCTCCCCTTTGCTCCCCCCTGTCGAAACTCAAGACGAAACCGCAGGCCACGAAACGCAAGCAGATCCTGCGATCAATGAAGTCACTTCCGCACCCGCGCCGGAAGCGTCACGGACGGCAGACATCACCCCATCTCAGGAAGTTTCGAACGAGTCAGGAATCGACCGCAATGACTGAACCGGGAACTTCTTCAACGAAACTTCCCGCACCCGTGGGCCCGATTTCCTATACCTGCCCTGGCGAACTGTATTCGATCCCGCGCAGTATTCATCTGGCACGAATTGCGGCCTTCTATTCCAAATGCCGCGACTGTCCTCATCGGTTCGACCAGGGGAGCACGGTTCCACCCCCTAGTCAGAATCTTTCATCCCCCGCGGCCGAAGTCCGTCGTCCGGTGGTCCGCACTTCATTGCTGACTGACGAGTCGGTGCGGGGAGTCTACCTCAACGAACTCACGCGGAATCGAGCCATCGCGTGGGGCGAGGCCCTTGCCGCAATGCTGTGGGACGACAAACCACTGATTGCCCTCCCCCCCGACGACGGCCGCTCTTCGGTTGCCAGCGACCCCCAAATACCCATCGGGAAACCGGCGACTCGCGGGCCGCAAGTCGTGGTGGGCTTTGACGAACGCCCCTCGTCACCTGATATCGTGACCGGTGTTGTCCTGGGACTGCGAAGGATGGGATGCCCCGTCATTGATCTCGGACAGACGGGACTGACGGTCCTTTCGTTTCATCTCCAGCAATCGGGTGCCCGAGCAGGATTGTTCGTCACCGGTGCAGGCTGCGATATCGCAATGACAGGATTTGAGTTACTCGATCAGGGAGGAATGCCCTTTTCACAGTCGGATCTGGTCAGGATGGAGTCGATCGTCAATACAGGGATCGGAAGGCAGACGCGGCAGATCGGTGGACACACTCCTGTACACCCTCACGCCCTGTATGAAGCGAGTCTAACCGAGCATTTCCACGCACTCCGCCCCTTGCGGGTCGCTTTCGGAACTTCATCCCGACAAACCCAACGAACAGTCAAACAGATCTTCACGCGATTGCCTTGTGAGCTCACAACCATCCCGCTTCCCACCCGCAAACGCGATCTGCTTAATCCGCTTGATCCCGATCTTCAGCGAATCGCAAAAGGGGTCGTGGAGGGACGACATCACCTGGGGGTCGTCGTCGACGAAGATGGTCAACACTGCGCCTTTTTCACCGATCAGGGTCGGCTCGTCACGGTGAAAGAAATCGCTCGCCTGCTGGTCGAAATTACGCAACGGGATCACCCTTCCGCCCAGTTCATCATGGCGACGTCGCTCATCTCTGACGCACGGGTCTGGCTCACCGGCCGCGATGCCACCGCTGTAGATGGAGGTGAGTCCAACAGTTTACTGTTGCGGTCATTGGTCGACCGCCAGGCTGCCGCGGCCTTCTCGGGCGATGGGCGTGTCTGGTTCCGTCACGAGTACGTCGCGTGCGATGCGCTGATCGTCCTTGCGAATATTCTGAAGGCACTCAGTCTCAGTGATACTCCTTTTTC
Organism: Schlesneria sp.; assembly: GCF_036405755.1. Classification (NCBI taxonomy): domain Bacteria; kingdom Pseudomonadati; phylum Planctomycetota; class Planctomycetia; order Planctomycetales; family Planctomycetaceae; genus Schlesneria; species Schlesneria sp. The sequence goes on along the minus strand of NZ_DASWWZ010000701.1, from coordinate 1,132 downwards.
TGAAGTCATCGACCGAATCAGTACGGCAGAAGGGAAGTCTCCGTAGTTCGCTTTTACGCCGTATGATGGCGTGACTGCCGTCTGGGGCTGCCATCCCGTCGAACCAACGAGGACGAGGGGCTTTGCAGGCTGGCATCCAGATAGGGCCGCAGGCACTTTGGCTTATCGCTACGGCCCCCCCGCTGGTAGTCTCGCCAAAGGGACGCAGCAACCACATCCGCAGACCAACCCCGGCGTTCTGTTAGATACTGCATCAGCAATTCGAGTAATCGGCCCAGCGCAATTCCGTGTGTTTTCCGCTCTTCCGCGAACAACCAGGCCACCAGTTGACGAAACTCGTGGAACGGGGAACCTGTCATGGTGGTCCCAGCTTCCGGTCGCCCTGCGCTTTCAAGAGAAGCCGTCTCGGCGGGCTTCATCCAGACAAGTGGCAGCGTTTCGACAAAGTTGCCGCTGTTGGCAATGGCGTCCCAATACTTCGCAAACCGGCGCAGTTCCTGTATGGCAGCATAGCCCAGCAGCTTGTTCGACAGGATTTCATAGGGGGGATGAGGGCTGTAAACCATTCTCCACTCTTCATCATGTCGGACGATGGGAGTACCGCGAAGTCGCTTGAGGATGCCGACCTGGATTTCATGAGGTCGCAGGGCGACCAGACGATCGAAGCCCTCTCCGAAGCTCTCGAGAGTCTCACCTGGCAATCCCACAATCAGGTCTGCATGAATGTGGACCCCGGTCTCATTTCTCAGCCAGTTCAGATTCTGTTCAGCCTGCTCGTTGTCCTGTTGGCGGCTGATGAGCTTGCAGACATCCGGGTTGAAGGTCTGAATTCCCACTTCAAACTGCAAAGCCCCCGCCGGAAACCGGGTGATCAGTTGCTTGAGAGCTTCGGGCAACCGGTCAGGAATCATCTCAAAATGCAGGAACAGCCCTGGCTCGTAACGCTCCAGAAAGAACTCGAGAATTGTTCGACTCACCCGCAAATTCAGATTGAAAGTCCGGTCGACAAACTTGAACTGGCGAGCCCCCCGGTGCAGCAGTTTGTCGATCGCGGCCAGAAAGCCCTCCAGCGGGAATTGCCTGACCGGGATCTCCAGTGCAGACAGGCAGAATTCACAAGTGAAGGGACATC
>NZ_DASWWZ010000700.1:0-4730 GCF_036405755.1 Schlesneria sp. | reverse complement strand
AGAAAACGCCGCAGCGCCAATGAGTCTTCGCACCGCCAGGCGATTCCCCGCTGAGAGTCGATCCCTTCCAGATAGCCAATCATCAGCATTCGAAAGTAGACACCGGGAGGAATCGAAGGGCGGCCACCACTCTTGTAGTGCGGCTGGCACAACTGCTCGACGAACTGGTCGAACCCGTGTTCACGCAGCAAGCGATTGAGTTTGTCGTAAAACACATGTCCTGGACCGGTCGCCAGACGATCCGTCTCCAGCCAGAATTCCCGTTGACTCTCTGATTCACGCTTCCCCAGCGACACCGCCAAATCCTCCAGATACCATCTTCTCAACAAGGCCCGTTGAGTATATCAGGGATGTTGACTTTTGGGAGTTTTTCAACAGGCTGTTAATGGAGGAAGAGTCCTTTAAGATCGTCCGCTCGTTGTTGCCTGCCGAATGGGTCATGCACGAGTACCGCCCTGATTACGGAATCGATTTCTCAATCGAGCCATTTGAGAGTGTCGATGTCGATACTGCTGAGACACTTGGCGAACATCTGTTCGTTCAGTTGAAGAGCGTGAAAAAGCTTGCGACGAGAAGTATCAAGGTGCATCCACGCTACAACGTCGAAAAACGTCCTCTTAGCTTTGCCTCGCTGCATTCCGCTGAAAAGTTCAAAGAGATCACGGTCATCCCCTTTCAGATCGACACCAATGACCTCGTGACAGTTCAGACAATGGGAGCAGCGGCGACCGTCCTGTTGATTCTTGTGGCACTCGACGTAAAACGTGTGTTCTTCATCTGCTTGAATGATCTTATTGACAAGATCATCGTGCCGGAAGACCCCGTATTTGCCGAGAAGGATTCGAAGCTGGTGTTTATTCCGGCATGGAATGAGCTTACGGATCAGCCAGAATCGCTCGTGCCATTGAAGCTGTTCTCGAAGCGAGCGAAGTTCTACACGGCAATTGCGAAATTCGCTTTCCAGTATCACGAACTGTCCTACGCAGGAGTCGAGACCGTGGATGACGAGTCACCAGAATCCGCATACGCCAATACGGTTCGCCACTTTCTCGGCATCGTTCAATCGTTGTCGATCTGGGACGCCAGTGAATACTGGCCCTTGGTAGCCCATTACAAGGCCCGACTGAACCGATTGGAAGCGCTCTTGGACGGCAGAGAGCAAACAATGATCGGATTGCAGGCTGAAACGGAGATGTTATGGCAAGGTTTAAATGCACTTGGACGAACATTTGAGGAAATCGCACGTGAGTGGTTTCTTCCCACGTATTTGGGACAGTCTCTCACTCGGCTGTAGTGGGCTGGGAAGTCTCACACGAAAAGGTGAGTCCTCCAACTCATGCGTCAGCCTCTTCCAAATACCCCGTCGCCATCGGCGATCCCTCACGGGAGAAGCACACGGGGACACAGCAGGGGCCATCCAGCGCGGGGACACAGCATAATCCGTTGCACAAGCCTGGCTCTGCAGCGTCCTCTCGACCGTTACATCATACAAGACTCAGTCCGTGACTTCGACACTCGGCTGCTCCGCGCGTGCGTACTTCCGCTGAAAGTACTTACGAATATTCTCGTTGGGAAAATTTTCGCGACCCGTACCCGTCACTCTTGCATAGATAACGTTGAACTTTACCGGTCCTGGACGCAATGACAATTCCTGCAGATCCTTTACATTCGCCGCGAAGTCTATAAACACTCGATCCTGATACTGCTCGAATGTCCATCCACCCACACGCCCCCCTCCAGCGTCGTATAATTCACGGAGATCATCCCACGAACGAGGCCATGCACCGTCGTGCTCGTTCATATACGAGGTGACCATTTCTGTGGCGCCCCACTGGGCGTAGAAATCGTCCTCGCCGTATACCTCTGCCAAATAATATATTCGGGCCATGTAGAGAACGAATGAGCATGCAAACGCAATCGAAAAAATCTTCGCTCCCACTTTAAGAATTCGCATCTGTTCACGCTCCCCAAACTCATCGCCTTGAAATGAAATCTTCGATTTGCCTGAAACGCAAAACTTCTCTCTAATTTCAAATCTTTAGTCTATTCATGTAATGAAAGATAGACCCATGGCCCTCAAGATCGATTGTCCAGCAGTTTCATAGACTTTGAATGGATATTGATTCAAGAACTGGGCTTGCCCATGAAATGTGGGCGCGAGGAAAAGCGAGTATGCTTTTGCTTGAGGAGTCCAGAATATGTCGAGAGAACGTCGGAATTACACGCCGGAGTTTATCGGGGCACGGGGCACAGCATATTCCGTTGCGCGAGCGCCGCAGGGTTTTGGTGGCCCCAATGCTGAATTGGATATGCGGCAGACTGGCGTCCTGGAATGCCGAATACAATTGAAGGGGTTGTCGGCGGCTTCGTAAACTGGGCAAAGAAATCTCACTGCTCCAGCAGGACGATATGGGAAGCCATGGTCAGTAATTGCCTGGAGTCCCCTTTACGCTCACAGTGACGTTGTCGATTGCTGTTCTTTATGCTTAAGTTTGTCGCCAGAAACTAAGAGGAAATATTGTTAAATGAGATGTTTTTTAATGTGGTGAAAAGAGTAAAAGAAGATTCTGCCATGAAGGATTTGTTGTCACGCGATTTGTCGGATTCAGAACCAATATGGCATTGGTTCGTATGGTGTATTATTGGGTTGGTTGACGTTAGCGGTCGACGTATCCCAACAGTGATACTGATGGTGAGCGTGTTTGTGTTGTATGCATTTGTCGCGCACCCTGCGTGTGTGCGGAGGATGCTGCAGCACGACGATGCCCCCGGTGAGAGCTCGCTTTGACGAGGCAATCGTGGGTTCCTCGCGGGCGAAAAATCGAAATCGAAAACCTTTCTGCTGTTCACTCTCTTGGTCTCCTCGTTGCTCTTAACCCGCTCTCTCACAGCCCTGCAGTATCATGGTCAACTTTCTCGGACACCGTCTTTGGGGGCGCATCATCACGGTCACTCGAACGGAATATTCCAAGGGTTTGGATGTTTGGGCTCGCAGTGCTGGTCCTCACTGATGACACTCTCCTCGCGGGAGGTTTTCCGAGGGCGTGCGAGACTTCAGGAGCGAGTTAATTCAGGTCTCAGCCTTCGGAGTTCGGCGATGGTCGTTCGATCGGAACGTTTCACAGAGCGGTTCGTGTGCATCAGAGTGAGCGGGCCGGGGGTAAGCAGGTTTTGTTGCTGGCTACATTGGTGGACTTGAGCGTTGGCGGACATGAGGATCGTCGGATGATCTGCCTGCGGGGAGATATGTTCTACGTACGGGTGACAGCATGAATTGACTGGCTCTTATTGACTGGCTCCTCCGGTATCGAAAGTTCACCGGGGGAAGGGGATGTCGCTGCGGCGGTGACGCGCGTTATGCGGGTGAGGTTGGAGAGCGGAGGGGACAATCGCCTGGGGACGGGGTCGGGAAGTGGTCGTGAGAGCAGGCGATCGGAGCTTGACTCCCTACAGATCGGTGCGATGGATCTTGTACAGATGGGCTACAGCGGCAGGATGCCGCTGACACGGGCTTTGACGATGCCGAATATTGGACGAGTTTTGGTGAACTGGGAGCGGCGAGTAGCTCACGGGCTGGCCAGCTGGCCAAGATTTGGCCAGGCGGTGGCCAGTCCCATGTGCTTGAGTGACTGCTGGTTATGCATTCTGGGCCGGCTGGCCCAACTGGCCAGCGGGAAATGCAAAGGGGACATCTCACTTTGCGGGGTCAGCAAGGGATTAGGGGATCTGTGCGATGGATGTTGTACGGATGAGCTACAGCGGCAGGATGCCGTACTAGCAGTTGTTGTTTGATCAGCTTTTTACGTGGCCAACTGATCAACCACCGCACGCCACCCGGACGTCGCCAATCCAGTCGAATCCGATCGCCCCCGAGGTCCTCCTTCGGCCGAATTGGTGAGATTGATCCAGTCTTGAACTTGGCGTTCGAACAGCCTGACTTCGTCTCACAGCAACGACCAATCGATGATGGACTGCCAAAATCCTATCGGGCTGCGAGTTTCCCTCAAGACGGTGAAACATTTCGAGGAGGAATTTCGGATTGGTTTTGTGGGGTGATGGTCAATTGAGCTGGGATTGGGTAGGAATCCTGGCGGGATCTGGTTCGGGTTTCCTGTCGCAGAGCGACAGGTCTACTTTGGGGAAGAACTGCTCTCTGGCGGCAGCTTTCCCCGTGTTGCTTCCAGTGAACCAACCTGCGACATCTCCACTCTGAATGGGTCACAAAACCCACTCAGACTAAAGCACGGCTCAAGATGCACTTCACCGTGCGCTTACCATCATAAACTCTGCTACCCCATCCCCCCCGCAAATGCTGCTCATCGGAGAAGAGGAGAAGAGTTGTCTTTCGGGCAGCGCATGCGGTTACCAGCCGGAGGGCTTTGAGTTATACTCATGAGTGTTGATGTGTGCCTGGAATGGGACTCGTTCCGGGAAGGGGCAGGGGACGAACTGCAGTTAACGTCGCTGCCGACATTGATGCTTTCCGTCCGGGGCGAACTGAGCGAGACGAACAGATGAAGTTGAGTTTTGTTGTCAGCCGTCGAAGACGAACTGGTGGAGTTGACGGTGGTCCTGGGGTGAACGGGCGGGTACGGCCGGGCAGCTCCCACGTCGCCATGTTCGTGACCGTATTTGCGATCTACTTCGGGCGACAGGTTTCCGTTCTGGCCGATCAGGCAGAAGATCATTTTGAAGCCAAGATTCGCCCTGTGTTGCTGACCGTCTGTTTT
>NZ_DASWWZ010000699.1:0-2827 GCF_036405755.1 Schlesneria sp. | reverse complement strand
AGCGTCAGGAGTGGTTACAGGCGGGGCAGATCGGACTGAGTGTGGTGATGGTCGCCGAATCCCGACTGCAACAACTGGGGGAAAATATTCTGACATTTCTGGCGGAGTACATGGACGCTCAGGCGGGCGCGTTCTATGCGAAGGACGGGCATCTTTTTCGAAAGGTCGCGACCTACGGCGTGCCCAGCTCTGCCACGATTCCTGAAGAATTTGGTCCCTCTGACGGGTTATTGGGCCAAGCCGTTAAGAACGGGAATAGGATCCTTTTGCGGGACGTTCCGGAGGGATATCTGTCTGTAGGCTCGTCGTTAGGAAGTGCTCAACCCCGCCAACTGCTGATCGTCCCTGTCAAAGAGGACAACAGAGTGAATGGGATTATCGAGCTGGGGTTTCTCGAACCCATCGACGAATTGCTGGTAGAACTGCTGGAACGGGAAGCGGGCTCGATCGGAATTGCGGTCCGCACTGCCAACGATCGCATCCGTCTGCAGAATCTGCTCGAAGAGACGCAGCGGCAGGCCGAGGAGATGCAGGTTCAAGGCGAAGAATTGCGGGTTTCCAATGAAGAACTGGAAGAACAAAGTCGCGCGCTGAAAGAGTCACAAACCCGACTGGAACAGCAGCAGGCAGAACTGGAACAGACGAATACTCAGTTGGAAGATCAGGCTCAGTTACTCGAAGTTCAGCGAGATGACCTTGTTCGGACGAAGGCCTCGCTCGAAGAGCGTGCCAAGGAACTGGAACAGGCCAGTCAGTATAAGTCGGATTTCCTGGCGAACATGTCGCACGAACTGCGGACGCCGCTGAATTCCTCGCTGATCCTTTCCAAACTTCTGGCCGACAATGAGTCAGGGAATCTGACAAGCGAACAGGTTCGCTACGCCACGACCATCCAGGCTGCCGGGAACGACCTGCTGACGCTGATCAATGACATTCTCGATCTGTCGAAGATCGAATCGGGCCACATGGAGATGCATCCCGACACCTTCTCAATCCAGCAATTGATGGACGATCTGGAGCGGACCTTTCAACCGGTGGCAGATCAGAAGGGACTGAAGTTCGTGCAGCGACTTCTGCCGGGGTGTCCCGCCACCATGGTGACCGATCGACAACGGTTAGAGCAGGTTCTGAAAAACCTGCTTTCAAATGCCATGAAGTTTACTGAAAAGGGGGAGGTTGCGTGCGAAGCCAGTCCTCTTCCCGGCAATCGAATCGCCTTCACTGTCAGGGATACGGGTATTGGCATTCCCCTTCGCCAGCAGCGTCTGGTGTTCGAGGCGTTCCAGCAGGCCGATGGTAAAGTTAACCGCAAGTATGGGGGGACCGGTCTGGGACTTTCCATTTCACGAGAGTTAACGCGGCGGCTTGGTGGTGAGATTGAATTGACGAGCGAACCAAGCGTGGGGAGTACTTTTGTGATCGTACTTCCGGAAGTTTACGATTCCAGCCAGATCCCCGCGCGTCCTCCGCGCAGCACGTCTCACGATCCGGTCGAGGCCATTGATGAAATCGACGAGGGACCCGCATCCGCAAGCGTGGAACATTTCACGCCGATTTCGAGTCCCGTTCCCCCCAGCTACCGTCGTGTGGATGACGACCGACGAAGTTTGACTGGCGACAGTCGTGTGATCTTGGTTGTGGAGGACGATGAGCACTTTTCTCGGATCCTTTACGATCTGGCCAGAGAGTTGCATTTCCAGTGCCTCATCGCCACGACGGCAGAGGAGGGGCTCGCAATAGCCCGGCAATATCTGCCGAGTGCGGTGCTGCTGGACGTCGGGCTTCCAGACCAGTCGGGGCTTTCGGTACTCGACCGGCTCAAGCATGATGCCCGGACGCGCCATATTCCGGTCCACGTAGTGTCGGGGAATGACTATGAAACAACAGCCATGTCACTGGGGGCTGTCGGTTTCATGCTCAAGCCCGTCAAGCGTGAAGATCTCACCAGTGCCCTTCGCCAGTTAGAAGAGCGGCTGGCTCAGCGATTGCGTCGCATTCTTGTTGTCGAAGATGACGCGGTGCAGCTGGAGAGTCTCAGGAAGTTGCTGGGTACTCAGGATGTCGAGACTGTCGGTGCCCGTAGCGCGGCGGAATGTCTTGAGCAACTCAAGGAATCAACGTTCGACTGCATGGTCCTCGATCTTACTCTTCCGGATGCAACCGGGTACTCGTTGCTGGAGACACTGAGTCGTCATGATGCTTACTCGTTTCCCCCTGTGATCGTTTACACGGGCGAAGACATCTCGTTTGAAGACGAGCAGAAACTGCGCAAGTACTCGAAATCGATCATCATCAAAGGAGCCAAGTCGCCCGAACGGCTGCTTGACGAGGTCACTTTGTTCCTGCATCAGGTCGTGGCGGAACTTCCCGCGGAACAGCAGCGAATGCTGGAGAAAGCCCGAAGCCGAGACGCCTCGATTGAAGGACACCGGATCTTGATTGTGGAAGACGATGTAAGAAACGTCTTCGCATTGACGAGTATCCTGGAACCGCGTGGCGCGATTCTCGAGATTGCCCGCAACGGTCGGGAAGCGCTCGATGTCCTCAAACGGTGTGACCTGGATCCTTCCAAATCGATCGACCTGGTACTGATGGATGTCATGATGCCCGAAATGGATGGGATTACCGCAACGACGCAAATTCGTCAGAATCCAAAGTGGAAAAAGCTACCCGTGATCATGTTGACTGCGAAGGCGATGGCAGACGACCAGGAGCGGTGCCTGGCCGCAGGGGCCAACGACTATATGTCGAAGCCGCTTGATGTGGAGAAACTGCTGTCGCTTGTTCGTGTCTGGATGCGGTGGTAGGTAACCGACGAGGGTGTGTC
>NZ_DASWWZ010000698.1:0-8418 GCF_036405755.1 Schlesneria sp. | reverse complement strand
GCTTGCTCGCGGTTTCCGAGTCGACTGAGACGTTTTTGGGGGGGGGGTAATGGAGATTTCCGCTGGCGCAGTACTGCAAGCGATCAAGGACAAGTCCTTGAAAGCCACAGCCCGTCCCAGCACTTGCGGTGAACGGATCGGTATCGAGCTGCAGGCGGATGGGAAGCCATTCGCGGTGTTCGAGTGCCGACAAGATCACCGACCTCGGGCGACATTCGGAAAGACTGTCTATGTGATGCCTTTTCCGGGAGCGGAAGAGGGGCTGACGATCGAGTGCGGATCCGAAGTGGAAGCAGTTCGGATTGCGATGGAACTCGACAATTGCCTGAACCGTGCGTTCCATGAGGCCCTCGGGGCGGATGCGGAAGCGACGAATCCTCCGACGCTGGGAATCATGCTGACGATATCTCAGTCAAACTGAGTTCGATTTGTTGCCACGTCGTCTGCTTTCAACTACCGGTGCATCGACCGGTTGAGCCCGACCAATTACGATGCGGATATGTCGCCGTCTGCTCGATCACCGATAATTGGTCGCCTGTTGGGAACCCTCGCGGTCGTTCTTGCAGGGACATTTCTCGCTGCGACCTGCTTTCAGACGGTGTTCGGTTCACGCCAGCTGGCTTCAAACTTCATCAGTCCCGCCACCTGGGCCGCACTGACAGCAACCCATCCCTCGGCGATGGGTTCAGGTACTGTCGTGCCGGAACGTGCTCTGGTCGACATTTCAATCGGTTTCACGCTGGTTCCCTGTGCTGTTGTCTCTCTGGTGACGTGGCTGGGAGGAAGCGTATGGCTGACAAGGCGAGGTTGGAGTTGGAATGAGGCTCTCATTACCTGGGGCTGGTACGGCTGGGGTTGGTGGATCCTGCTGGATGTCTGGGAGTGGATCTGGATGAGTGCGGCAGCGGTCGGGTGGTCGTCGCTGGCTGACCTGTTGTCGGTGATTCCCCAGTTCTGGCTGGCTGGATGTCTCGCGGGGTGGATAACGACGTTTCTCACTCTCGCTTCCGTTCGTCGGTCTTCGCCTGATCGGTCTTCGCCTGAGATTGAAGTCGTACGTTCTTCTCAACGGAGAGTCTGGATTGCCGTTTCCGTATATACCCTTGTTTATACCGCGATGAACTGGAGGCTTTACGGGAACCTGCTGATGCCTCATGGTGATTCGGTCATGTATGAAGAACACCTCTGGAACCTGCTGCACGGTAAAGGGTTTCGAAGTTACCTCGATCAGGGACTTTTTCTGGGTGAGCACATCCAGTTTGTGCACCTGTTTCTGCTTCCCCTTTACGTGCTGTGGCCATCACATCTGCTGCTGGAACTCTGCAGTTCCGCCTCACTGGCGCTCGGGGCATTTCCCGTGTACTGGATGGCGAAGCGGCATTGTGGATCCGATCGGGCTGCGTTTGGAGTCGCCGTTGCCTACCTGCTGTACTTCCCCATGCAGTTTCTCGATATCGAAATCGACTTGAAGACTTTTCGCCCCGAGTCATTCGGGATTCTATTGCTGCTGCTGACGTTCGATCAGTTGGACCGACGTAATCTGTCAGGGACCCTGGCGGGGATTGCTCTGTGTCTGACTGTCAAAGAGGATTATACGTTGATCTTTGGCCCGCTGGGGCTCTGGATCGCCTTCCATCGTGAAAATACGACTCAGCTCGACGGAATTCCTCCAACCGATGCTGACAATGCTGCTGCGGGCAGTGCGGTGAAAAACGCGTCTGGCGTCGCTGGTTGGATCATGCCTCGATGTCGGTCGCGGTTAGTGGCCGGTCTTGTACTAAGCATTTTCAGTGTTGCCTACCTCTGGTTTGCTACGCGAGTTGCCATGCCGTGGTTCCGATCAGGAAGTGAGGTTCACTACGCCAGTTACTTCGCTCGATTCGGGAAAACGCCGGAAGAGATACTTCGGACATGGCTGACTCAGCCCTTCTCTGTCATCGAAGCCTTACTGACCCTCGAGACAGCACTTTACGCGATGGCCATGCTCGCACCGGTCATGTTTCTTCCCCTCTTCTCGCCTGGACGGCTGGCGGTCGGGCTCCCTCTGTTCTTCATCTTGTGCCTGAATGAACTGGACGGTTCGCGGACCCCGCAGCACCAGTTTCACGCTCCACTGGTGGCCGTTGTTTTCTGGTCGGTGGCTGCAGGACTGCCGCGCGCGACATCGCTCATCACCCGGCTCGCGCCTAGGTTCAAGGTAATTGCCTCGAATGATCAGGTCGACATTCAGCGCGTGCTCGCACGGCTGGTCTGGACGGCATCCCTTTGCACCGGATTGTTTTTCAGTCTGGGGCCTCAAGGATTCCCTTTCTGGGATCCGGGATCGAGCTGGTATTGGCGGACCCTGTATGGACCCAATCCTCGCTCAGAGAAATTTGCACGGATTGCACCACTGATTCCAGCAACGGCGCGAGTTGCGTCGACCGACTTCGTCCATCCTCGATTCACTCACCACGAACGGTCGTACGACTACAGTGGTTATCAGCGGAAACTGGCAGGTGAAGGTCAGCGAATACCTGCAGATACGGACTATCTCGTTATCGATACCGGTCATAAATATTCCACCATCAAGTCGCCGGGCGAGATCCCCGAATTACGCGATCATCCTGAAGGTTGGGAACTCCTGCCGGATTTGACCGAAGGAACTTTTATCGTGCTCAAGCGGAAGAGGGATGAGAGGTGACAGCAGCAATTCCTGGAGATTCAATATCGGGGAACAACCCCTCCTCCGCTTCTCAGTGCGGGGCGAATGGACGAACGTCTGCTGTCCTTCCTCGGTTGCTCGTCAGCGTCCGTTCGCCCGAGGAAACGGCCGCAGCACTCCAGGGTGGTGCTGAGATTCTGGATATTAAGAATCCTTCACAGGGATCTCTGGGGATGGCAAGTCTTCAGGATATCACGGCGATCGCGAAGGATTCGCTTCGAAGCCAATATCCGTGGGTTGCACTCAGTGTCGCGTTAGGCGAATTGACGGACTGGAATCACAATGAGATTCCGTCACTGCCTGAGGGGGTTCAATTTGCGAAGCTGGGCCTCAGTCAGTGTGCTTCGCGGCCGGATTGGCTTCGGGAGTGGAGTTGCATTCGATCGGTATTTGCTACCGCAGCCTTTTCAAAGATTGCCTGGGTCGCAGTGGCTTATGCAGACGCGGTGGAAGCCGACGCTCCGCCGGTGGGTGAGGTCCTTGAGGCTGCGATTGAAACAGACTGTGCGGGCTTGTTGATTGATACCTGGGCCAAGGATCAACGAACCTTGCTCACTGAGTTCTCGCAGCAGCAACTGGCTGAGATTGCCGAGCGATGTCGGTCCGCGGGACTTTTCCTTGCGCTGGCCGGAAGGCTTAACGCGGACCTGTTGCCTGTTTTAAGTGGCGTACCCGCCGACATTCTTGCGATCCGGTCTGCGGCGTGTCGAGGCTCTGATCGGACTGCGGAACTCGACTCGACAAAAGTGAGCGAGTTCCGCCATCAACTGCGTCAGGCTTACTTAGCCCGTTTATAAAATGGGAGTGGAACAATTTCGGCTGCTTCCCGTTTCCCACGGATATCGACTGTGATACTGGTGCCAATCGCGGAATGCGGCTTAGCGACATAGGCCATCGCGATTGATTGTTCCAGCGTGGGTGAGAATGTTCCCGAAGTCACTTCGCCGACCCGAGCGTCGGCGGCGAAAATTTCCGAGTGTTCACGGGCGATTCGCTTCGAGCTCAGTTTGATCCCAACGCGAACGGGTCGATTTTCCTGATCTGCGATCTTGACGAGTGCATCGCGGCCCACGAACTCGCTTTTGTCCAGCTTCACTGACGACTTCAGTCCGGCCGTCAGAGGGTTAATGCTTTCCGACAGTTCATGGCCGTAGAGCGGCATCGCGGCTTCCAGTCGCAATGTGTCACGGCAACCTAGCCCGCATGGCTTCAGCTCAGCAGACTCTCCTGCTTTGATGAATGTTTCCCACAGCTTCACTGTCAAATTTGCGGGGACAATGACTTCAAACCCATCTTCGCCCGTATACCCAGTGCGACTCACGAAAATGGGGGCTCCATCGAATGCAGAGAACTGCCCGAAATAGTACCGCATGGCGGAAACGTCCGTGTTGAGCACCTTCTGCACAAGCTCCAGGGAGCGCGGGCCCTGAATGGCGATCATGCCGGTGTCTTGCGTCTCGTCTCGGAAGCTGAGGTCGAGTGACTTGCCAGACTTGCAGAGGTCAGCCTTTCGCTGATTGATCCAGTCGACAATCTTGAGCCGGTTACTCGCGTTGACCACGAGGCCGAATGAGGTGGGATTGATGCGATTAACCAGAACATCGTCCAGAATTTGACCGGCATCGTTACAAACCAGTCCATAACGAATCTGACCGTCGACCAGATTGTCGACGCGGCACGTCAGCAGATGATCAAGCAGTCGCTGAGCATCGGGACCGTCAAAACGGAGTCGGCCCATGTGAGAGATGTCAAACAGTCCGACGGCTTTTCGGACGGTGTGATGCTCTTCCGCGATGGACGAATACTGGACTGGCATTTCCCAGCCACCGAATTCCACCATTCTCCCTCGATGGGAGGAGTGCCAGTCAAAAAGTGGTGTGCGGTGCAATGGCATTTCAAGACCTTTATCTCTACCTTGAGAGGCCACCCGATTCCACGATGACCTGTGGCCGGTTCCTTCCCAAGTTCATTTTTACGGGGCAGCTACGTGCAGTCTACGGACTGACGATTCGGTCCCCCGATGCGGGCTGCTGCTGGAGCATGACATTGAAGACACAATTCGGCAAGATTCACTCGCAGCGGATTCACGGAACGAGCACGGCTCCTGTCGGAATTCCGAACCTGTCCAAAGTTGAGGTCGACCATAGACGCCCCTCCCCTTCAAAGAGGAGTGGCATGCGTGGTCCCCGGGCGAGGGGCGGTTTGCTGCAAACGATTCTCACTGTGGGACTCTTCCTGCTAGGCAGCGTGAGTTGCCTCGTTGCCGAAGAGATTCGGCCCAACGTGGTTCTGATCGTCGTGGATGACCTCGGCTGGAGCGATCTGGGGTGCTATGGCAGCAAGTTCCACAAGACGCCAAATCTGGATCGACTGGCTGCAGAGGGTATGCGCTTCACACAGGCCTACGCGGCCGCTCCCGTCGGGACTCCGACGCGGGTCGCGCTGCTCACCGGGCGATATCCGCAGCGCGTGGGGATTACTTCATCGGTCGTGACCAGCGGAAATAACCCGAATCACCGAATGATGGCACCTCAGGTCGTCCATCAATTGCCGCTTGCCGAGGTGACTCTCGCGGAAGTTCTAAAATCCGCCGGATATGCGACCGCTTCCATTGGGAAATGGAATCTCGGTGGAGAAGGCTTCGGCCCGCAGGAACAAGGATTCGAGACCAACATTGCAGGCAGCGATGTGAACGAGAGAATTTTTCGGGATGTGGCTCCTTACACAAATTCGGCTGGAAAATTCCTGCCCGGTCTGGAGCAGGCGCCTGAGGGTGAGCTGCTCACCGATCGACTCGCCACTGAAGCAGAAAAATTCATCACGTCACACGCCAGCAAACCGTTCTTTCTCTACCTGCCACTGAACTCTGTGCACCAGCCCACGAGTGTGAAGCCCGAGGCAGTAGGTAATTACGGGGACGCTCCTGCTCAGCCGAACGGGACGCAATCCAACCCCACCTATGCCGCGATGATTGAGAGCATGGATGTTGCGATTGGTCGAGTCGTTAACCAGTTGAACCAACTCAATCTCTCTCGGAATACGCTGGTTATTGTCACGTCAGACAATGGTGGCGTGTGCAACAGCAATGGGCAGATCCTTCCCCCGACGGTGAATTCTCCATTGCGAGACGGTATGGGCCACCTCTACGAAGGAGGGCTTCGTGTTCCTCTGATCGTCAAGTGGCCCTCTGTTGTGCCGGTCGGATCCACCAGTGACGCGATCGTGTCGAGTATCGACTGGTTCCCCACCATTGTGGACGGACTGTCGCTTGCATCGACGGACCAGCTGAAGTTCCCCGAGTTTGACGGCGTGAGTCTCGTCGAAGTGCTGCGCGGACGAAATGCCCCGTCGCGTGACGCGATCTATTGGCACTTCCCTCACTACAACACCAACGCAGGGGCGATTCCCGGTGCCGCGGTCCGGTCGGGAGACTGGAAGCTGATCGAGTTCTATGAATCGGGGCGTCGAGAGTTATTCAATCTCAAGGCGTCGGTCGGCGAATCGATCAACCTCATCGAAGAGCAACCCGATATCGCCCAGCAACTGGCTGAAAAACTCGAACGCTGGCGAAAGGATGTGAATGCACAACTTCCGCTGGCGAACCCTGACTACACGCCCAATCTTCAATCCGATGATGGGTCAGTCGCTTTGCATGCGAGTACGGCCGAAGTCTCTGGAATCATGTTGAGGTATGAACCACTCCCGAACAAGGACACGCTGGGGTACTGGGTACGAGCAGAAGATACAGCGACGTTCGAGTTCACATTGAAGCGGCCGGGTCGGTTCTATCTGGTTCCCCACGTGGGATGTGGTACGAGCGGGGGAAGTCTGGTTCACTTCGAAGTCGAAGGGCAGACGATACCGCTGGTCGTTCCGGGGACAGGTCACTTCCAGAACTTCGTCCCACAGAACCTGGGGCTGGTTTCGCTGGAAAGAGCCGGACGGTTCAAACTGAAGGTTGTCCCGCAGAAGAAGGAAGGGGTGGCGGTGATGGATATCCGCCGTATCGAGTTACGACCCTACGCGGCGGAAGACATGCTTTCAGACCTTCAGTTGCTTAAGCCTTTCTGGAAGTCCCCGACGGTCTATCGAGAGAGTGTGATTTGCGTTCGGGACGAAGACGACAAACCTGCAACGGGTAAGTTGCTGTTCCCCGCCCGCAAGATTCTCTCTGTCGCCAGGGCGGATGGGACTCAGCAGTTTCAAGAGGGGACCGATTTCAAGATGGGGCCGGATCGACGGCATTTGGTCAGGAATGACGAGTCAGCCATTCCCGTGCTGAAGTCAACTGACTTATTCATGCCCAAGGGAGCGCGACCGGCGTGGACCGGGGGGGCTCAACCTGCGGTTCCGTGTGCCCTTCCGCATAAGGCAGGCGATCCGGAAACGCATGTATTGTTTGATAATGGCCACTGGTTCCATGACCAGCAGATTGAAGTGACATACCTTGCCGAATCTCAGGAATGGCCCGCTACCGTTCCCCGGTTCGATGCGACAAAATTGCCCCGGACGCTCGCTCGATTGAAGGGAAAACAAAAGCTGACGATCGCCGTCAGCGGTGACAGTATTTCGTACGGGCTGAATGCCTCTGGTCTGGTGATGGCGCCTCCTTATATGCCGATGTACCCCGACCTGGTTGCTGCTCAGTTACGTGCCAGCTACGGGACCGATGTCGCACTGTTCAACCGCGCGGTTGGCGGTTGGGGCGTCCCCAATGGAATCGCAGATCTGGACAAATTGCTCGAGCATCAGCCTGATCTCGTCATCATCGCATACGGCATGAATGATGTCGGACGTCGTAATCCCGGTGCTTACAAAGAGGGAATCCAGCAGATGATCGCGAGGGTTCAGGCCGCCCGACCGGAAGCGGAGATTATCCTCGTCGCCACGATGGTCGGCAACGATCAATGGACACACACTCCGCGCGAGATGTTTCCCAAATATCGAGAGGCGTTGGAGTCGCTCTGTCAAGAAGGGATTGCACTGGCGGACCTGACTTCCCTCTGGACTGAGATGCTCAAACGCAAACGGGATTGTGATTTGACCGGTAATGGGGTTAACCATCCGAGTGACTTCGGGCATCGCGTCTATGCGTCAGCCATCCTTTCGCTATTGATCGATCTCCCTTAATCAGCACGAAAGACCCTAACTCTGGCCGGATCCACCATCGATTCCTCCAGACTCGATTAAAGGAATCGCTCAGGCATCCTGGGAACAAATGGGTGCCTGTGTTTACAGGCGTTTGGAGAGTCCTTCGGCCAATCTCTGGAGGGCCTTGCTGATATCGTCCGGTTCCAGATGGACATTCAGGATACTGAAGGCGTCCTTGTTGGCCATCGCGGCGTTAAGTGACTGATCGAGTTCCCCTTCTGTGCGGACTTCAAACCCCCAGCCGCCCCCCAGCAGGTCCGGCATGCGATGATAGTTCCAGTTGAGGATATCGTTGAACGGCCCATCCTGCAGGAATCGTTCGGTGGTGTAACCCTTGTTGTTCAGAACGATGACGATGGGATTGAAGCCATGTCGGACGGCGGTCGAAAGCTCCATGCAAGTCATCTGGAATGCCCCATCCCCGACGAGCACGATCGGTCGCCGATCCGGGGCTGCGACGTTCACGCCAATGGAAGCGGGGATCGCAAACCCCATCGACGTATAGTAAGCCGGGCTGATGAATTCGGTCTTCCGGTAGATCGTCAGGTCGGCAGCACTGAAGA
>NZ_DASWWZ010000697.1:0-3981 GCF_036405755.1 Schlesneria sp. | reverse complement strand
GCAGACCGGGCAGACAACGATCCGGTGTTGTTGCTCGAGAAGTTCAATGGTCGTCTCGATGACTTTGTAATCAACACCGAAGGAGACGAATCCCCGGGCTGCTCGGATCATATCGTCCACCGCGTTGCCACCCATTCGCTGGGCCAGATCGACCGTGGTTTCAACGGTGACTTTGCCGAAGTAACGTAACAGCAGACCGGCGGCGAGCTGACGGATCTCATTCTCTTCGTCGAGCAGAGCGCGGTCCCTCAGGAAGGCACGAGTTGCGGGCGGGACCGGCCCGGTCCGGAATCGACCTTCCAGAATCTCCAGACTCCATCGGCGGACGTGTTCCAGCGGGGAATCGAACAATTCGTCGATGAGGCTTTCGAAGGGCTCCACCTGGGCGAGAAGAGTGACGGCATCGGGTAATGACTTGGTTTGAGCGGCGTAGGACTCCGCGAATTTGCTCCGGAATCCCGCCACGGTCCCATCGATGGCAATCGCTGGGGTCGGTCGGGAATGGGAGGTTGATCCCGCGACTGTTTCTGTCGTGACGATGTTAAAAAGCCAATCGGCTGCAGACGCACCGCCAGGCTTCGACACCCCCTGAGGGAGCGGCATGCGCAGTTCAATTCGCTGGTTATCGGTCCCACTCCAGATCACTTCTCGATCGCCCTGAGTGGAAGAGCCCTTGGGGGGCTCACGCGTGATCTGAAATTGAAGACCGGGCCGTAGTCCGGTCGTGGAAAGGAGGAAACGAATCGCGCCGCCGGGTTGCCTGATGGCGAGGAACAGGGGAACTGGTGGTGGGGGAGGATTGCTCCAGCAGGCTCGTAATTCCGCTACTGACGGGGGACGAAATGAGGGCCTGCGCTCCAGGCAACTCCAAAGTCCTTCCAGAAAACTGTCAGGCCATTGCAACTCGAAACGGTTGCCCGTGACACCCAGTTCCTGCTTGACGATCGCCACCTGTTGGGGCTTCAGCCTGGAGAGTTCGCGGCGGAGCTGATCGCGATGCATGGGTTCAAACCGCGCGATCCGCTGGTGTTGAACTGTCGCTAACCGGGCCGGGTGCTCTCCCGTGAGGACGAGCCACGCCAGAGCAGCCCACCCGTAGAGGTCACTTTGGGGTGATGGAGGAACCTCAGGATTAAGCAATTCCGGAGCAATGAACCCTTGAGCATACCGTTCGCTGGGAAAGAGGCCGCGCCAGGTCCGGGCCCGCCGTTCGTCAACGATGTGCTCGGTCCCTAGACAGTGAATCTGATGTAAGCCATCGATCCAGAACGAGGACGGCGTGACCACATTCAGTAAGAGTCGAGATGTGTGCAGAGTCGACAGAAATTCCAGGATCTGACTGAGAACTCGCAATCCAAGGGGGATGTCAAAGTGCGTCGAATTTCGCCATTGCTCCATGTCCTGACCGTCGATTGTTTCAAAGACAAGGACCGGTTCCGACTTGGGAATTTTTCCTGGGCGAGGGAATGTAAACGCGTCCTGGTCGTTACGAATCTCGAGGTAGTCAAGGGGCTCTGCAATCAGGTTAGTTTTACGGAATCCCATGACATGCTTCAGTTCAAACCACGCATGCTCACGACGTGCCTTGATGTATTCCCGGTCGTCCGTTTTGGGATAGGCCAGGGTTCGGATAAAGACGTCGAGGCATTCGTCGTCTGTGGCTTCTGTCAGGACCGACCTGGAAAATTCAAAGTTACGGAAGATCTTCTTCCCCCGGTAAAGACAGGACCAGGGGGTTTCGTGCAGGACCTGTGTAATCCGGTAGATGGCCCGATTGCGCTGCACAATTTCGGGCTCATTCGCAGGAATGTCCGCGAAGTCGTGCGGGAGTCGTGCCCCGATTGGCAACTTCATGTCGGAGCACTTCCCTTCAACAGGTGTTCAATTTCCGCGACGAGTGCACGGCCGTCGGCAGGACGTTCGGAAGGAGTGGGAGAGAGACACCTCCTGATGAATTCCTGGGTCTCTCGCCGGGCGGTTTGTTCGAGCCGTGGCCAGTCCCAGTTGCGGAATGCGACAGATTGCGGTCCCCCCACAGCCGCATTGGATCCGAGAAATTCTTCAGGGCGGCGACCGGTCAGCATATGAAACAAGGTACTTCCCACCGTGTACGAATCCGCCGTCGGCGTCAGTGTGTCGCCCGTCTGACATTCAGGTGGACAATACCCCGGGGTAAACGCCCCCTTGTTCCCAACCGTGGTTCCCAGGGTGAGTCGACAACCTCCCAGATCCAGGAGGGCTACACTGTTCTGTTCGCCGATCAGAATGTTGTCAGGTTTGAGGTCCTGATAAACCAGCTTCCATTCACGACCCTCGCGCTGTGTCGGCTGATGGAGAACCGCCAGCACGTGGCAAACGTGTGCCAGGATCTGTAATGAGGTCCGTTCGGGCATTCCTTTTTTGATCACCTCAGTCAGTGGCCGACCTTCCATCCGTTCCATGATCAGGTAGTGTTCTGAGGAGAGGAGTTCTATGTCTTGATACTGCCATCCGCCCCCCTGCGATTGGAAGAGTTCTTCCAGTTGAGGGTTCCAGTCAAAGACGTAGTCATTGGGGTTGGGGATCCCGTTGCAGCCTCGATTCTTCAGCAGGACCATGACGCGTCGCTCGGTCTGCAACAGCTTGCGGTTCTCGGTGAGTCGCCGCTTGATCCCCTCTTCATCCCTGCTTTGGGCGTAGGTAACAATCCCGTCGAACCGTAGTGTCGTCTTAATCAGGACATTGGCTTCGGTGCAGAGGTCGCGTCCTTCGAGTAGTAGTCCACAGCCTCCAGACGCAAAGAATTTACGAACCTCGTACCGTTCGGCGAGACGCTTGGCGATGACAAAGGGAAGTCCCGCATTGATTCCATGAGGCACCGTCGCTCTGACGAAATCGCGACCGCGATACGAAAATTCATTCCATATGGCGGCTGTTTTGAATGGGGGAGAAGAAGACATGTCACGGAACCGGCCAACGAAGATGAGCTGCCAGGAAGATCACTTGATCGTTTCAAACTTCATCCACACCACACCACCCAGGACGATCGGAGTGCCGTCGGTGAGTGGATAATGCTGGCCGGGGGATGCGAGTTCCTTGCCGACTTGCGTCCCCGTATTGCCGGGGAGCGGTCTGAGTGAAAAGGACTGAGAATCGCGAGCACGCAGCAGTTCTGCATGACGTCGTGAAACTTTCTTCGCGGCTGCCGGATCGAGTAGCGATGCGAGATCAAGATCAGGGAAATCACCCCGGACCGGGTCTTCCCGACCAATCAGAACAACATCCTTGACGATCGGAACGTACCGGATGGGCTGTCGAGGTTTGGCGTCTGAGTAAACAACAATGCAGACCGTTCCCGCAGCGGGGCGACTGGGGCCCGCAGGTTCAACAGGGGGCGATAGTGGCACTGGCGGAAGAGGAGACTCGGGGCTGATGGAATCCGTCGAAGCCCCTTCTCTGCCGACTGTGATACGGGGTCGTAGTTCTGTCCCGCAAGGACAGAACTCGTCCTGATAAAGTGAATCGAAAATGTTGCCACAGGCAGGACATTCCCGCTCGCCGGATGGGGCTTTCTCCTCGACACCACTGGATTCCGGCGACGGTGATGGAGCACTTGAAATGGGCAACGGAGGGGTGAGGGACGCTCCCGATGGAGAAACATCACTTGTTGCCGAACCGCAGACGTGGCAGGTCTTTTGTTGGGGCTGAAGTTCGATATCGCATACAGCACAGTTCGGCATAGAGAATTCCTGCGAACAAGTCGGCATCAATCGTACATAAGTGAAGTCTACCAGAATCGAGGGGATGACTGCACTCGTCCACGAACAAAGCGACTTAGTATCGTGCTGGGACTCGATCGCTCTAGAAGCAGTTTCAAAACCGGTTCAAGCATATCATTAGGCAGGCGAGGTGGAAAAAACCTTCGAAGAGATGTGGGTAGTATTCATGCCGGACAAGAAGTCTTCTTTGATAGCCTAGCCAACTGATCGTGCGTTCCACTTT
>NZ_DASWWZ010000696.1:0-3665 GCF_036405755.1 Schlesneria sp. | reverse complement strand
ACGGAGATAGGGGCGCAGACCAGCGGGGGATTCGTCGAGGATCACGGTGGCGCGGTAAGCGGCTTCCTGCAGTTGTTCCCGCCCGTCCTGATCGGTTTTCGTTGCGAGCAGCCCCCCTCGTTTGACCGACATCGTTTCCGGCGCGAAGTCCGAATGAGCGGTTGCGATTTGCGTGATCGTCCCCCGAAACGTTTGCTGGGGCAGGTGGTCAAACTTGAGCGAAACCTTCAGCCCTTCGTGGATGTCGTAGCGATCACCCTGATTGACATAGAGCGTGGCCTGCATTAAGTCGGACGGAGCAATACTCATCAGTTCCGTCCGCTCTTCCAGGAATGCACCCAGATTCTTCCGGTCGAGTGGCGTTCCCGTCCAGCCGACCAGCCGCGTTTTCTGTATTTCCAGGTTGGGGATCGGTTGACGGGAAGGAGCGATCACATGTCCGGCAACAGGAGCGACAACAACCAGATGCCGGATTTGCATCTCGATCTCGCTCAATTGTTCGTCGATCGATTTCAGGCTCTCTTCCAGCAGAGCCATCTCGGTCCGGTCGTTGAGTGCCCAGGCATTTTTCTTCGACTGTTCCTGAACCTCCCGTTGCAGCGTCAGTCGACGTTTGGCCTCGCTGAGTCGAGGGTCATACAGTACCGCCAGTTGCTGGCCCGCTTCGACATAGTCACCCGGTTGAACGTTCAGTTCCACCAGCTCACCGGGGACCCGGGTTACGACGTGACGCACCTCCTGTGGCTCGATCATGAAGGCGGCCCACTGAATGAAGGGGATCTTGATCATCCCGAGTCCGCCGATGATCCCTGCCAGGACAAGACCAGACAGGGCGAGCCTCCATTTCTGGATCGGCTTTTCGCGCGGTTGAGTAAGCTGCCTGTATGCCGATTTCGTCATCTGAACCAGGATCCCTGCGATCGAAAAGTAGGCTACGGACTGACCCAGACTCTGCAATCCATAAGGTTTCAGTACGGTATAAAGGAACGTCAGGATCCCGAACAGCACGAACCAGCCGTAAATCTTCGAAGCAATCGCATAAAGGATGAACCAGTGCTGATTGGTCTGAGGCATGAATGGATCCGGACGCGGTTCGATGCCCAGACAAAGTGCCGAGAAAAATTCGCCCGTCAGCTTGTCAGCCTTCTGCCGCAGATTGGGAATCTCGAGAAAATCACTCATCATGTAGTAACCGTCGAGCTTCATCAGCGGGTTGGCATTGAAAATCACCGTGGTCAGCGTCGTGACGAAGAAGACGTTGAGACACAGGAAATGAAACAGGCCCGGCTCAGTCAGCCACCACAGAAAGATCGCAATCGCCGAGAGCACAACTTCGACGATCATCCCCGCCGCACCTATCAGGATTCGGTGCCATTTATTCTTCAGCATCCACGAGTCCGAGACATCGCAATACAAGCAGGGGCTGCCGACCAGCAGCATGACCCCCATCTCGTGACATTCGCTGCCGAACATTTTGCACGCGAGCCCATGACCAAACTCATGAATGATCTTGGAACCAGCCAGCGTCATCCAGAGAAAGAGCAGGTTAGGCCAGCCGAAAAATTGCTGGAAGGCAGGGAGCCCTGCCTGAAAGGCACGAAACTGAATGGCCAGCAGCAGCCAGGAACTCAGCACCAGTCCCACCGCTGCCGCGACGGCAATGGGATGGCACACCCAGCGCGTCCAGGGAACCATCGCCGCCAGCACCCGATCGGGGTCCCAGCCCGGCAACCGAACCGAAAGGATGTTGGTCAGGACACCAAAAGCCTTTTGTCGACGATTCTTCCGCTTTTGCTCGATTCGCGCCGAGGCCTGCCCGGGACGCACACTGTAGGCGAGGCCTTTCTGGTGCAGGTCCGAAACAAGCAACTGTGTCTCTGTTAACGTCGGGCTGATCGCTGGAAATTCACGTATCAGCTCCGCACGAATCGTTTCCAGACTCTTCTGTCCATCCAGCAGATTCAAAACTCGATACTGATCGGCACGAAGGCGGTGGTAGGTCAGGCCGACGGGATCCTTGATCACAAAGTGCGACACCCCCTGGAACTCGATCTGCTTGATCACCAGATCCATCCGCCCGCGCAGCGGAACGGGTCGCTGGCTGGAACGCAATTCCTGGGCAGGCATCGCCATCGACATTGTGGCAGACTCGCGTAATCGAAAGGGAATGAGGTCAGTGCGACGACGGCCGGATCCGTTCGAACTTGGGCCGCGGTCGTTGAGGAAACAGGGACTTGCAAACAGGGACTTGACGATGAAGCAGTGAGGTGTACTGCCGGCATCCGAGCAGAGACCGACGTTCACCCCGTCGACTTTCGCCCGGTGGGAGTCAGCGGACCTTTGCGGCGACTTGTCCTTCCACTTCGATTTCCATCACCGCTTCGAGGCCTGCTCGCAGTATGTTATCTCGATTACGGACTTCGGCGTAGACTCGGGTCGTTCGGTCAATCGGCTCCGAAACGACGTCGACGAACGTGATCTTCCCTTCAAACACTTCATTCGCGTGCGAGTGGTCCGGGTCGATATTGTGCAGCTTCACGTACACTTTCGCTCCCTGACGGGCGTAAGAGAGGTCTTGAAAGGGGACGTTGCCTTCCACTCGTACGCGGTCCGTGTTCACAATTTCTGCGACGGGATCCCCCTGTCGGACGGCTTCCCCTTTCTTGCGGTAAATCCGGGTCACCACACCGTCGAACTGAGCCTGCACTGAATAGGTCTTCAGTTCTGCCGCCGAGACGGCTGCGTTCAATTTATTCAGACCAAGTTCATGCTCAGCGAGTTGAATGGAGAGTGCTGCTTTATCCGCAGCCAGTCTGGCTTTATCGATTTCAAGCTGAGGGACCGGTTCCTTTCCCCCTTTCTCCACCGCGAGCTGATTTGCTTTCAGCAGTCGATTCAGTTCGCTGTCGGCCGCTGACTTGGCAATCTTCGAAAATTCCAGTTCGACTCCATTGGCCGCTTTCTTTTCGGCCACGGCGAGATTGGCCTGGGCCACTTCGTCGGCGATCAGGGCCACAAGGCTGCCTGCCGTGACGGAATGGCCTTCCTTGAACTCGACCAGCTTCAGAATTCCCGTACGGTCTGAGGCGAGTGTCACCTGATCGATGAGCGTGATGTGACACTTTTCCAGTCTGACGCGTCGAACTCCCGGTCCCTTGGAGGGGGCCTCGTCCGCCGGTGAGGAAGCTGTCAGAAGCATCAGCAGGCCAAGACAGGGAAGCGTGTGCTGTTTCACATTCATCGAAAGATCCTCGGGACAATTCGCAGTGCATTCCCTGACGTTCTATGTGTTAACAGCAAGTGGGGCAAGATCCGACCTCACCGAACGTCAATCGGACGAGTCGGGCGGTTGATCTGGCGACTGCAGGAACTGGCCAGTGACTCTCGGTTATTCTGCCTGATGCCAGGCGATTCTGCGGCGCGAAGAGAGTTGTAATGGAGATAGTGTCTCACGATGCTGATGTCGAGAGAGCGATGCTCTTGTCGTCTGAGGTTCTCATGTTTGAATCTGTCTGATGTCACAACTGACTGCGGAAATTTAAGAATCCCGTGCTGAAGTCTTGCCGGGGCGGTATGGAAGTCGCACCGACGTACGCTCACGTGAAGCTCTCTACTGACCGGCGTCGGGGCTCCGTCTCGGTCCCGACGTCACCAACTCTGGTTCG
>NZ_DASWWZ010000695.1:0-3844 GCF_036405755.1 Schlesneria sp. | reverse complement strand
GGGCTGAATGAAGTGTCAGTCCTCACCGGTTCCGCGTTGCGAATCCTGCACATTCGTCTGGCAATCAATGGTGAGATCGTTACGACGTACCGGTGCGACGGTTTGATCATCAGTACTCCCGTGGGATCCACGGCGCACAGTCTGGCTGCGGGTGGACCGCTGCTGCGTCAGGACCTGCAGGCCTTTGTGATCACGCCCATCTGTCCGCACACCCTGACCAATCGTCCGCTGGTTGACCGAGCCGATTGTGTCTACACGTTGACTCTGCCCGAAGTCCCTCACGGGGCGACGCTGGTGATCGATGGCCAGATCAAGGAACGGCTGCAAGAGGGAGACCGGATCGAAATCCGGCGGGCCGATGTGAGCTTTCAACTTGCGCGGCTGCTCGATCACAGTTACTACGACACGCTCCATCGAAAGTTGGGCTGGGGTGGGCAGACTGTTTACGAAAAGCGTTCCAACCTGAAGGGCTCGTGAAACGTCGAATTTCCCTCGCTCCGGAGAGCTTCGTATACTATTGTGAGTTGGCCAAGCCGACCGCCAATGAACTTTACTCGAGCGAACCATGCCCTTTTCCGAAACAATCCGGACGATTCGACTGGCAATGAAGAGCTTGCTTCTGCACAAGCTCCGATCGGGCCTGACAATGCTCGGGATCGTGTTCGGGGTCTTCTCTGTGATCGCGATGCTCGCGATCGGCGAAGGTGCCAGTGCTCAGGCTCAACAGCAGGTCCTGGCGCTGGGGGCAACCAATATCATTATTCTCACCGTGAAGCCCCCGGCAGATACCCAGTCTTCGGGCAGCGGTGGCAATCGTGGTGGACGCTCTGGCTTCGTTGTTCCGCAATACGGTCTGCTGAGAAGCGACTATGATCTGTTGACGAAGACAATCCCGACGATTACCGGCGCCGTCCGCATGCGTGAAATCGTCAGCGAAGCCCGGTATCTGCAGAACACGATCAACGCGCGTCTGGTGGGAAGCACTGCAGAATACATGGACATGAACCAACTGGTGGTCATGCGGGGCCGTTTTCTCACAAATGAAGATGAGGACCTGGTGGCGAACGTCGCGGTCCTGGGAGCGGAAACCGCGGCGACGCTCTTCCCGTTCGAAGATCCGATTGGCAAAGCGGTCCTGGTCAGAAACGCCCGTTACATGATTGTCGGGGTGATGAAGTCGCGTACCTCATCGGCAGCCATCGGGGGGAGCTTTTCGGGGCAGGAGTACAACAAGGATATCTACATTCCTCTCAGCACGTTCCGAAGCCGGATCGGGGACATGGTATTCACCCGCATGAGTGGAACGTTCTCTGCGGAGCAGGTGGAACTCAATCAGATCACGCTGAAAGTGCGGTCGCGTGACGATGTGGTTCCGACGTCGGAAGTGGTGAAAGAATCACTGAAGCGGACGCATGCAGGAAAGGCTGACTTTGATGTCATCGTCCCGCTGGAACTGCTGAAACAGGCCGACCAGATTCGTCAGATCTTCAATATTGTGCTCGGTTCGATCGCCGCCATCAGTCTGGTGGTGGGTGGCATTGGCATCATGAACATCATGCTGGCGACCGTCACCGAACGGACGCGTGAAATCGGGATTCGTCGAGCGCTGGGAGCACGTCAACGTGACATCATCAACCAGTTTCTCATGGAAACAATTGTGCTTTCCGGTGCCGGGGGGATTATCGGCATTTTGATGGGACTGGCGACGCCATTGGCGTTTTACGGGATCAAGCACGTGGTGCAGAATTACATTCTCGATCGAACTTCGGGCGATTCGCCGATGGCCAAGATGTTCACCGATATGGAACCCCGGATCGCGATCTGGAGTCTTCCAGTTGCGTTTGGGATCTCGGTGTCGATCGGAGTCATGTTCGGAATCTATCCCGCCCGTTCTGCCGCCCGGATGGACCCCATCGAAGCGTTGCGGCACGAATAAGATCTGGCCATGATTTGAATCCCTCAACGACACTGATCGTCCGTTGAAATCTCTCTTTGTAAATCGGAACTGAAGATGGGTCCCTCGCCGTTCGTTCGTTTGCATCAGAATGATAATATCGCCGTGGCCGCGCGACATGTTCCGCTGGGAACATCGTTCCGGTTTGAAGACTCGAACGAGTTCTTTGCTCGAGAAGCGATCGACATGGGGCACAAGATTGCCTTGCAGCCGATCGAACAAGGGCAACCAATTAAGAAGTTCGGCCAGACGATCGGGTTTGCCTCGCAGCCCATCCCCGCCGGAAGCTGGGTCCATGTCCACAACGTCGTCGCGGGAAATCTGAGCCTCGACTACGCATTCTGTTCGGAAGTTCCCCCGGAACCGAGTCTGATTGAAGGCCGTACGTTTCAGGGGTATCGCCGCCAGAATGGCAAGTTCGGGACGAGAAACTACATCGGGATCGTCTCGACCGTGAACTGTTCGGCAACGACCTCCAAGTATGCAGCGGACAAGTTCAACCAGGAATTGCTTGCCGAATTTCCCAATGTCGACGGGGTCGTGCCCCTGATCCACAAAGGTGGCTGCGCCATTCAATACGGCGGTGAGGACCATCAGCAGTTGACGAGAACGCTGGCGAATGTGGCGCGCCATCCTAATATCGGCGCTTACATCGTCATCGGACTGGGATGCGAGACTGCTCAAGCGTCATTCCTGATGGAGAACGGAGGCCTGCTGCAACTGGGGAACTCCCCTTCCCCGAATCAGCCGCTGGTGATGAACATTCAGGATCAGGGAGGTGTGGCCAAGACGGTGGCGCGGGCGGTGGCACAGATTCGAGAAATGCTGCCGGAAGTAAATCGGGCCCGTCGCGAGGCGATTCCGGTTGCCGAGCTGATGCTGGGACTGGAATGCGGTGGAAGCGACGGCAACAGTGGTACGACGGCGAATCCAGCACTGGGTCACTGCAGCGACATGCTGGTGGCACACGGCGGGACTTCGGTCCTTTCGGAAACGCCCGAAATCTACGGTGGCGAGCACCTGCTGACGCGGCGATCCGTCACTCGTGAAGTGGGTGAAGCACTGCTGGAACGAATTCGGTGGTGGGTCGACTACACCGCCAAGTTTGGTCAGCGGATCGATATCAATCCATCGGTCGGTAACAAGAAAGGTGGCCTCACCACCATCTACGAAAAGTCGCTCGGAGCCATCGCCAAGGGAGGAACTTCTGCTCTGAAGGGTGTCTACCTTTACGGCGAAGCGATCAATCAAAAAGGATTTGTCATCATGGACACCCCCGGCTACGACCCCGCGTCGGTGACCGGGCTGGTCGCTGGGGGAGCACATGTGGTCTGCTTTACCACGGGCCGCGGAAGCTGTTACGGGTGCAAGCCGGTACCAACTATCAAGATTGCCACGAATACCCCGATGTATGACCGGATGATTGATGACATGGACATCAACGCAGGCAAAATCCTGGACGGTGTTCCGCTGGAAGAGGTTGGACGTGAGATCTTCGAAGAAGTCATCGCCGTCGCCAGCGGTAAGAAAACGAAGAGTGAACTGCAGGGGATCGGCGACGAAGAATTCCATCCCTGGACGTTTGGTCCTACAACCTGATCCCGGATCTGGCCGTAACCGCCGGCGAGCGAATCGAATGATTCTCTCGCTGTGACGTGAGAATAAAAGTCCCCTGAAGCAATCAATAGACGCTTCAGGGGACTTTTTCATACGATTGGAGGGCGTAACTTGCCCCATTGATCACACGATCGCTCAGAGCTCACCCTGTCAATTCGACTGGCCGTTGAAATGGCGATTCAGGAGTGCCATGTTCTTCCGGTTGGCCTTCCAGGCTGCGTCAAAGACGTCGCCCACTAGCGGAACGGCACCCACTGAAACGTCGACAACGAC
>NZ_DASWWZ010000694.1:0-13896 GCF_036405755.1 Schlesneria sp. | reverse complement strand
CTGATCAGTGACACCAGCCCTCGGAAAGATCTGTCGCAGTTCAAACCAGCGTGTCGAAATGGTGAAGCGCCCATCGACCAACCACAACAGCATCGCCGCCGTATTTGATTGCCAATGTGCACGTTCCGTAAATCGTTTCCCTGCTCAGACTCTTCCAGAACGGCTTTGATATGCCTTCTCTTTAGACCCAGATTAGCGGAAAGCAGAGCAATTCATTGCAATTTCGACAAGATGAGATTGTCCTGATCTCCTGGTTTTCCATTTGCCCACTGGATAAATGGTCAGAGCCGACATCGATTCCGCTCAGTTACCACGCCAGTGTGGCCAGTCGGTCGCCCCGGTAACAGAGGAAGCGTGAGGATCACCGACCCCAGCGATCTGGGCAAATCAAGACTGGATTCGAAAACTGGCGAACCTGGGTTAGACCGTCGGACTCACGCTGGGGGCAGCGAATCATTTCACAAAGTCCCCAACTTTCCTGGATGAAACGAGACGGTTTGACGTTAGCAGGGAATCTCATTTAGAGTTTCCCTGACTGGCACCCGGAACTCACTTTTTTTGAAAACACAACTGATGCTCGCTAAACGCATTATTCCATGTCTCGACGTCCACGGCGGACGGGTCGTGAAAGGGGTGAACTTCCTGAATCTGCGCGACGCGGGTGATCCAGTCCAGGTTGCTGCCCGCTATGAAGAAGATGGTGCCGACGAACTGGTGTTCCTCGACATTACCGCCAGCCACGAGGAACGAGGAATCATTCTGGACGTGGTCCGACGTACGTCCGAAGTCTGCTTTATGCCTCTGACAGTGGGGGGCGGGATTCGGACGCTTGACGACATCCGCATGCTGCTGAATGCCGGTTGCGACAAGGTCTCGATCAACTCGGCCGCGGTCAAAGATCCAGACTTCATCCGCCAGGCCGCGTTGAAATTTGGAAGCCAGTGCATTGTCGTCAACATTGACCCCAAGCGAGTCCAGCGGGACGGCAAAGAAGTCTGGGAGGTCCATGTGAACGGTGGACGTGTTCCAACAGGGCTGGAAGCAGTCGCCTGGGCCAAAGAAGTCGAGCGACTTGGTGCGGGGGAAATCGTCCTCACATCGATGGACGCGGACGGAACCCAGGACGGCTATGATGTGGAAATGACTCGGGCCGTCGCGGACGCAGTGCAAATTCCCGTTGTTGCCAGCGGTGGCGCCGGAAACCCTGAACACCTGCGCGAAGTCCTTACCGAAGGTCACGCCAGTGCAGCTCTGGCGGCCAGTATCTTTCACTATGGAACTCACCCCATCGGTGAGACCAAACAGTACCTCAAGGAGCATGGGGTGCCCATTCGCTTCAATTCCCTGACTGGCGCCAGCTCCAGTTGAGAATCGGTTGTCCGAAGGGCGAGTGCAGGCGGGGGGTAAGAAATGGCGAGAGGATGCAGAGACTGTGGTCCTCGCCGCTCGAATCGCACTCCCCGCCGACGGATATTTCCTGAAATCGAGCTGACGACCGGTCGCTGTGTGTGAAATCCTCAGAACGTTTTCGACATAACACTTTTGCCAAGCTGGTTTAAGTGTCCTGTTGCCACCAAAGTCCGTGTTTGTGGTATCGAGCCTTAGGCGGAGCGGAATCCACTCCAAAGCCTCACCGTTTTGTCGTAGAATCCTGCACCGTGGTATGTCAACAAGGTCAGAGCCCCCGGGGCGTCCTGTCAGGAATTCCTATGCGAAAATCCACTGTTTCTGCCATCGTGGCAATTCTCTGCTTCAGTTCGGTTGTTCACGCAGAGAACTGGGGACACTGGCGCGGTCCCACGGGAAATGGAACCGCCCCGTCAGCGAACCCGCCGCTTGAATGGACCACGACACAGAACGTCAAATGGAAATACAAGATTCCAGGACTCGGATCGTCGTCTCCTGTGATCTGGGGTCATCGCGTCTTCGTCACCACAGCAGCTCCCGCCGTGGGAAAGAGTGCGGGTGACGGTGCCCTCGATTTTAAGGTCATCTGCCTCGATCGCGCGACGGGCAATCTGGTCTGGGAGAAGTCGGCCGTCATCGCCAAGCCACACCAGCAGACCCATTCCACGAACGGGTTCTGTTCGGCCTCTCCTTGCACGGACGGTGAAAGACTCTATGCCCACTTCGGTTCACGCGGACTGTACTGCTACACGCTCGATGGCGAACTCGTCTGGAAACGTGACGACTTTGGAAAGATGGACATCCGCAACAGCTTCGGCGAAGGAAGCTCGCCGACTCTGGCAGACAACAAGATTCTGGTTCCTTGGGACCACGAAGGAAAATCCGCCGTCTTTGCACTCGATAAGCTGACCGGCGAAACTGTCTGGAAGACGGATCGAGATGAAACAACATGCTGGGCCACGCCACTCGTGGTCGACAACGAAGGACGCAAACAAGTCGTCCTGAATGGTCAGAAGTTTGCGCGCAGCTACGATCTGGATTCCGGTAAGGAACTCTGGCGGTGTGGTGGTCAGACCGAGCGACCAGTCGCTTCTCCTGTCGCGGAAAACGGAGTCGTCTACGTTACGAGCGGTCACCGCGGCTCGTTCATGGGTGCCTTTCGCCTGAATGGCAAAGGCGACATCAAAGGGACCAACCAGGTAGCCTGGACCGTTGATCGGGACACTCCTGACATTGCCTCTCCGCTCCTCTCTTCGGGGAGAATTTACTTTCACAAGGGGAAATCGGGACAGTTCTCCTGCGTCGATGCCGCAACCGGAAAACCTTATTACATGGGCAACCGCATCCCCGGACTCGACAGCATCTATGCTTCACCGGTCGCCGCAGGGGGATACGTTTTCTTGACGGGACGCAACGGAACGACGGTCGTCATCAAAGATGCTCCGAAACTCGAAATCGTGGGAACAAACTCGGTCGAAGAAACCGTCGACGCCACTCCGGCTCCTGTCGACAACGAACTCTTCATTCGTGGCGAGCACCACCTGTTCTGCATTGCGAATGAAAAGTAGCCGAATTGCCCAAGTGGCCGTCTCGGACCGGGATAAGCGAGCCTTCCCATGAGTTTCCAGAAGGAAAACGCAACGGAGGGCGCTTCGGGCGGCCACCTCCGAGCATGGCGGACAATTGCAAAATCCACACCTGCGTAATGCGGTACCCCACTGACCGAACGGCTCCGTAAAGTTCCGGTCCCATCCGAATTCGAGCAACGCGACTCACCGGGAATCGGTCTGCTGACTGGTGTCTTCAAGGAAACCCAGCGAGTTCGCGCCCACCGTGCCCAAGCGTGATTGAACGTGACTGAAACAGTCGCTCAGACGAGTCATCGATACCGGGTGGCGTAGCCGCACCCGTCGTATCATCGCCTCCAGGGGACCGAGCAAACTCGCTTGCTCCCCGCCTGAGTCGGTTACCATCGGCGACGCAACTCGCTCGATTCTCCGTACGGGTGCCCAAATTCGTCAGCCCGATCCCCATCGAGAATGGTGCGGGAATTTTTCCAAGAGAAATTTGACTTTTTTTTGTAACGCTGCTGGTGGTCCAGCGAATTAAACTGCACAGCGGTTTCACCTCGCGTCCGTCTTCAGACATAATGTCGACTATCGGTGGTCGCATCAGGCAGACAGGGATGATTAATCGCCCGGTCCCTCGAAAGCGATCTGTGTTTCGTAGGATGTTACTGATGAGAAGTCAGACTATGGACCGAGTCCGCTGCGGAAGTGCCGTTCTGTGGTGCGTCGCCATTTTGATCTCAAGGGTCGCGGTTTGCCTCTCTGCCGAACACGTGGAGCAGGTTGAAAGTCGAACCCGAATCGATGAGGTCGTGGAAACGGGATGTCACGCTGAAGGCATCTCACCCCTTCCCACATGTAGTGACACAGAGTTCCTCCGCCGCGTCTGGCTCGATCTGGCGGGACGAACTCCGCCCTTAGAGGAAGTCTTGAAAGTGACTTCTTCGTCCCTTCTGGATCGTGGCGACGTCATCGAACGACTGGTCAAATCACCGGAATTTGCCCGCCACTGGGGTCGAATCTGGGCAGAGTATCTGACTGAGCAGCGCCCATTCGAGACAGAAGGGTATGACGGTCGCCGCCTGCTGCAGTTTCTGACAAAGGCCTTTCACGAGGACCAGCCCTACACAGAAATCGTCAGCGAATTGATTCTTGGTGAGGGAACAAGCGATGTCAGCGGGGCAACGAATTTTCTGATGCGCTACAATGCGGAACCGATACCGCTGGCGGGTGCAGTCAGCCAGAAGTTTCTGGGACTTTCCATGCACTGTGCCGAGTGCCACGATCATCCGCATGCGCGCTGGAAACAAAAGGACTTCCTCGGTCTGGCTGCTCATTTCGCTCGACTGCGAAAGATGACGCCGACCAATCCACAGGAAGGGGAATCGTTCTTCGTAATCATCGAGCGGCCGCGCGGCGAGCTACGTGTTGCCGATCGAAAGGCGAGTCCAAACGAGAATGGACAACAGCCGCTGCGAACGATTTTCCCTCAACTTCCTGACAGCCCACGAACGGACTCGACAAGAGCGCGACGAGCCGTACTTGTCGAATGGCTTACCGAGAATTCCAATCCTTACCTCGGTCGGCACATGGTGAATCTGGTCTGGGAACGGTTGCTGGGCGAACGGCTGGTTCCCAGTCTGGATGATTGGCCGCCCCAAAATCTCTCTCCGAATACCGAGTTACTCAATCTGCTGGCTGCCGATTTCTGCGATAGCGGCTGGAGCATCCAGCAGCTGGTAACCACGATCGCGAAGTCCAGGACGTACCAGCGGTCGAGTCACAACGACGTATCGGCGGACTCCCGATTCGATCCGGAGAAGGCGCACACGGAACGGGCGAACTGGTCACGAGCGAGGATTCGGCCGCTGTCGGCCGACCAGATTCATCTCTCGATCGGTCAGGCGTTCGGATATCACTTCGACGAGAATGACCACCGCCTGGCACACGTGACTGGCGAGGAATTTTCCCAGGACATCCCCAACAATAACCTGGGGGCGATCCCATTGTCATTGAGTCGATCTCTCGCGCTGTACAACAGCGACTACGTCCGCGGAGCAGTCGATCTGGGAAGCGAGGTCGCGATTCGACTGTATGGCCCCCATGTCAGTTCCGAGCATATCGAGCGGATGTTTCTGGTACTTCTCTCACGACGGCCAACGATCGAAGAAATTGAGTTCTTTCAGGATCAAAGCAGCGAGGACGATCCACGCACGGGCCTGCAGGACATTCTGTGGGTACTGCTGAACTCGTCCGAATTTGTCACCAATCACTAGGAATACAGTGCATGTCTCCTTCATTGTTTTCACGTCGATCGGTCCTGAAGTCCGCCACCGCTGCGGGGATCTCGTTCTTCAATACGTCCCTCTGGACGGCGCTGCTATCCGCACAGACGAAAGCGGCCGGCGCGAAAGCATGCATCTTGATCTTCCTCGAAGGTGGCCCCAGTCAGATCGACACGTTCGATCCCAAGCCAAGCACACCGACCGGCGGACCGTTCGAGGCGATTGATACCAAGCTATCGGGCATTCAGTTTTCCCAGCATGTTCCTCGTCTGGCTGCGATGGCCGATCAACTGGCGGTGGTCCGAACGCTGAGCAGCGAAGAAGGGGACCACGACAGGGCTCAAGTTTTGATGCTGTCAGGGTATCAGCCCAACCCTCGCATTCAGTACCCGGTATTCGGATCAACAGTCGCCTGGCAACAGTCTGATCCTGCCGCCGATGTTCCCGCATTTGTCTCGATCGGCAGGCGATTCGGCACCAGTCTCCTTGGGCCTCAGTTCGGCCCCTTTGTGATCGAAGACGTCAGCAACCCGGCTCCTAACTTGGCCCTCCCGGAAGATTTGACAGACGCGAGGCTCAAGCGTCGACTCGCTGCACTGGAAAAATTCAACACGCAGTTCGGTCAGAAGTTTCAAACACCGCTGGGCACGGATCTCACAGAACTGGCTCGGCGCGCCGATCGGATGCGGCACAGCGAGGTGTTCCAGCCTTACGACGCGGCCGCCAGCGAGCCGGAACTCTTCGAACGGTACGGCAGCGGGATTAACGATGGGTATCTCGCCCGAGCCTGCCTCATGGCGCGGCGGCTCGTCGAATCAGGAGTCAAATTTGTCGAAGTGAACTTCGGTGGCTGGGACACGCACGACAACAATTTCAACCAGGTCCAGGACCTGTCCGCTACCCTCGATGCAGGTCTGGCAACCCTGATCGAAGACCTTCAGGAACGGGGTCTGCTTGATCAGACTCTCGTCTGCTGCGTCGGCGAATTCGGTCGCACACCCAAAATCAACGGAGACAACGGCCGCGACCATTTCCCCAACGTCTTTTCCGCCGTTCTCGCCGGCGGCGGTATCAAGGTCGGCCAGGCGCTGGGGGAATCCACTGAGGATGGCATGGAAGTCAAAGATCGGGCCGTCACGATCCCTGACTTCCATGCAACGCTGTTCACCGCCCTCGGTCTGGACGTTACTAAAGACTACTTTGCTCCGGACGGCCGATTATTGAAGCTGACCGACGGAGGCAAACCGGTCGCGGAATTGATCTGAGATCCGGCCCGCTCGGTTCAGGTTGGACCCGCTACCAACCCTCCAGCCGCAAAATCTGCCCCATGGCTTTACGCAACGAGCTGCGACACGCCAAATGGTACTCATGTCAGACTGGGCAATCTGCATGAACATCTCTCAGGGTATCAATTAATCTCTCCGCACACTCTGAACTGCATGATTGCATCAGCCTGAGCCGAATGAAAATAAGATTACGAGAATGGATTCTCGCTTCGGCCTTCGCTGAGAGGATAAGCGAACATGACAGGAACTGCCCGACTCGCCAGCCTTCGAAAGCTGCTTTGCTGCGTGCTGGGTAGTTCCGCGTTCGTGGTCGGGTACGCGGGGTACGGAGCCGATCCACTCCCCGAGTTTGAGCCATTCATCGAAATCGTGGGTGGGGATAATCTGGTTGCTGAGTCGTCTGAGATCGGTGACGCACTTGACCGACTTGCTGATATTCCGTCACCGTCCGGCGAGACCGATTCGAAGTCGAGTTCGGAATCCCCTGCTTTCGCGGGACGGCCTGTCCATCGCCCCCTGTCTGACGTGAAGGCGACGATCGCCCCTCCGGCGGGGCTGTTGCCAAAGTCCAAATCCGTTCGCGATCTCGACGAATCCGTGGACCTCATCTTCGACGGCACAGACCGCCCCTGGGCCTACACCTGCTTTCATTGGGAGGCTCCTGCCACCCGCAGCCTTCCGCTGCTCTTTGAAGAGCCGAATCTCGAGCGACTCGGGTACGCGTACGGGTTCTGTGACTGCGGCATCTGCGAAGAGGAACCCCGCCGAGGACAGCGGCTGCAGGCGCTTGTCTCATTCGTGCACTTCTTCGGCCGCGTCCCCTTCATTCCGTACATGGCGGGAGTTCATCCACTTACCGAGCCCTATTACACACTCGGGGTCGACCGACCGGGTAGTCCTGTTCCCTACCGTAAGCACATCATTCCGCACAGTCTGCGGGGTACGCTGTATCAGGCGGGCGCCGCAGTCGGCGCCGTCTTCATTATCCCTTAGTCAGCCAGAGAACGATCGACGCCGCGCCGCGTCGACAGCGGTTTGGGATTGTCATCGAACATTCTCGGGGAAACCACATGAGGCACCCCAAATCATGTGCGGTAGCCGTTGCAAGAATCCTCAGTGGTGGGTACACGAATCACCCACCGCAGCCAGGCTTGCAGGCCATGGCGCAGTGGGTGACATATCTATGGCGAATCATCGATGACTTCCGCCTGATCGAGAAGGCTGACTCGGCGAGCGAGACGAGCGGCCCTCAGTCTGCCATTCCCTTCTTCATGAACGCCAGTGCGTTCTGAGCCAGATATTCTTCGGTCGGAAACATGCGACGCCAGATCTTCGTCGCGGCGGCAAGTGCCGGCAGCGCCAGACCAAAAGCTTCAACGGTCAACCAGCCATCATACTTCAGTTCTTTCAACGTCTTGAACGTGGTCTCCCAGTCAACATGTCCTTCACCCGGAGTCGAACGATCGTTTTCTGAAATATGCACATGGACGACCTGGTCCCAGCACCCCTTCATCGCGGCCGCGAGATCTTTCTCTTCGATATTCGCATGGAAGGTATCGTACATCATCTTCAAATTCGGATGATTAGCTTCGCGACAGAATCGGGCATCGTCCGCCGCGCTGGTCAGGAAGTAACATTCGAATCGATTGAGGTATTCACAGACCAGGGTGACGTTGTTTTTCGCCGCGTGGTCGGCGGCTTTCGTCAGTGAATCGAGGCCCCACTTCCATTCATCCGCAGTCGGACCGGTCCCACTGAACGTCCCCAACGCCGAATGCAGAGGACCGCAAAGCAGGTTTGCTCCAGCGGCCGCCACAGTGTCGATCGCCTTTTTCAATCGCTCGACCCCGGCAGAGCGAATTGCGGGATCGGCGGATATCGGGTTGTCGGCATCGGAACAGACAGTTACGGCAGTTCGCTCAAGACCCATCGCATCAAGCATCTTGCCAAGTCTGGCGAACTTCGCGGGATCGAGATCAAAGACGGGAAGTTCGACGCCGTCGTATCCCCACTTCTTCAGGTTCTCGAGGATTCCGGCATGCTCTTCCGTCACGTCGGACGTCCAGAGCAGCATATTCATTCCGTATTTCATGCGGTTCACCCCAAAAGTTCGCGAATCAGATCATGGATGTGATCATGGTAACGTGAAGCGATCTGCGGGAAGCAGATCCCGCAAACGCAGACGAACGAGATCTCTACCCGCCGTGATGACTTCACTGGCGTCGGTCGGAATCGGGGACAGTTTGACTCGCATCAGCACTTGATTCAAGAGAAGCAGTAATGTCAGATCACTCTCGTACCCACGCAGAAACTGCTCACGCCGATAGACTTCGATAAACCAAGCCAGTCGTTCTGTCGGTGTACGGGCCATCCGGTTCACCGCCACTTCGATCTGTGCGGGGTCAACATCATCCAGCAACCGCCAGTAGTCCTCAAACTGAACGTTGTACTGGTCCATCAGCACTCCATCCAGAATCAGTTCCATGCCGACATGCCCCAAAAAGTTACAGTGATACTTTTCATCAGGGCCGAGATTCTCGCGAAACATCCGTGTCAGTTCAGACGTCACCTCAACAAACCCGCGCGTGGCATGAAACCAGTCGTCATCGTGTAGATGCTGCAGCACTCCCGCAGCCACGGCGGATTGCACGTCGTCATTTGACGCCAGCCAGGGCTCAACATGACGCGGCCTCAGACGCACCTTCCGATCCGCCGCGGACAACCAGTCCGGGACCCCCGTCGCAGCCATCAGATAAGGCTCGTGAAGATGGTTCAGCGCGTGAGCGAAATAATTCATCCGGGCCACGCCTTCCTCAGGAATTCAATTCGACGATTGTACCATCATCCAGATTTGACCTGATTCATCAAGGCGTGGCCCAGACGTATGGAGCCGAGGAACTTTGATTCGGCTGGGCAACTATGAGGAAGTAACTCAAGAGGCGTCACTGCTGCGACGAACCTCGTCACGACACGAGAATACTCTGCTGATACGTCATCTGTCGGCCAATCGACGCGAACATCTGCGTACGAATGGTACGGTCAGGAGTATTCGAGAAAAGTCGCTCCCTACGATTCCACAGATGACCTTTCCGCACCCTCACCAAGCCGCCTGTTCCGTGCGATGAACAAGCCGGCTCCCCCTGACAATAGCAATATCAGCGAGCCCGGCTCAGGGACGGCCGCGGGGTTGACAGCATATGTGATGTTGTCAATCGCAAAATAGGCGGGAGTATTCATCCCATAGGGCCCCGTATCGGATGAAGAAAGATTGAAGTAAATCGTCGATGCACCCGCCAGCGACGACAGATCGAAGAGAGTCCAGTCGGCAATGACATAATCCAGGGTTTGATCGGCAAATCGATAATCCGCAAGAAAGAACTCCGCAGAAATTGCAGCCACCGACTGCCCACCCGAGGTGCTCAGCACATTTCCGTCCGCATCAGTGCCATACGCTGAAAGCATCAGAAAGTCAGGATCATTTCCTGACGCACCTCCGAAAGCTTTCGCAAACGAATCTCCCCAGAGCATAGAGAGTGCCGCGTACGTGGTGTTGGCGACTTGGGCGCTCAGAATGGTCGCCCCCGTCGGCAGAGAAAAGTGGGGGAGATCTCTTAAGGCGCTCACATCCATCGGGTTGAAAGGAACTGGATCAAGAACGTTCGGAGAGACATCATCGTATCCGAATGCCACTCCGAATTGATTGGAACTGCTATCTCCAGGTGCGAAGACACTGAATTGATTCAGATACCCGCCATCGACAGTGTTGTGTTCGTTCGAGTATGAAAAACCATGCCAGAAACCGGATCCCCCTTGGTCCTGGAAGTTCGACAAAGTGACACCCGACGTCACGAAATCGGTCCGGATCTCAGGAGAATATCCGCCAGGCACGACCACTCCCCCCGCATCAAACGGAGGCCCGTGAGAACCTGCGGAGAGCGGCAGATCCTGGAATGTGGCGACAATTTCTCCGCCGCTCACCGCGGACATCGTTGCCAACACGACAGCGACTGACAGCGCCCATTTCGAAAAACACGCAGCCAATGACATCATAATACCGACCTTTCAACCAAAACTTCGACGACGACGCTTCAAGGGCGACTGGACACACCGGTGCTGCACGCTGAGACAGAACAGACTCTCAGTACAACGTGAGAGCACAGAGGTTCAGACCAGGTCGTAATCGACGGACAAAAAACGCAGCGTCCGCATCGCGGACTTCTGCAGAAAAGCTCTCATAGGAATGCGACTTCGCAGTCGTTTACGTCGCCACCTCAGCGAAATTAACGGGCTGGAGGGGCGGTCACAGCGACGTGCACAGCCTCAAAGAGAAGCTGTCGCAACACCACAGTGGTATCGCTGATTCGATACCACTTCTAAGAATTAGAGTAAGAATTTCTGAGGCGAATGATCGTTGCGATTAATAGTCGCCGACGATCTCTTCCCCCTTGTAGGATAGCAGAGCAGCAAAGACCTTGAGGTCAATCGTCTCGCTGATGAAACGGGCAGAGCCATCCCCCAGCAGAAAATTCGCTCCCCCGATGTGATAGCTATGAAATTCCTGACCGAAGTCGCAACCAATCCGCCCTAATGTGCTGCTACTGGCGGTCGTAACACAAGATTGCCATTTCGTCTGTGACGAAAGGCTATAGCGCGCGTTAATGGGGGCTGACTGGTCGAAGAAATTTTTGTGGCCGGCCCAGATCCCGTGCAAAGCTTCAGGTGCTTCGCCGACAAAGATTGTCTGCGTCAGTCCGTCAATAACATCTCTGGACGAGACGTTGTTTTGATAACCCGTGGAGACGACGGTAAACGGCCCGCGGGAATCATAAGAATTGCTTCCATAATTGTTCTGGGCCTGGCATCCGACTGGTTCGCCAAAACAGCGAATTGCGCGTTCTCCGTAGTTAGCCCCGTAGTCACTCCGTCCAAATCGGATTCCAGGAAAATTGGCATTATCCCCTTGCAGCTTTCGTCGATCCGACGTGCGACTGGAAGGACATAGATAAACGGGCAGGACCTCTTCGGCGACGGACCAGTTCTCTGGTTCCAGATAAAAACGGTTCATGTCCCATTCGTTGAACAGGGCTGCCTGATCCAGACAAGGAAGGATGGCGACGCCCCAACTGATCGTTCGAGTTCGGATCAGATTGACATTTTTGAGCTGGGCAGAAGAGGAAAACCCTGCTGCAAATCCGGCCTTGGGAAACATACTATAGATGTCATGGTAGTTATGGAGTGCGATCCCGATCTGCTTGAGATGGTTTCGACAGTCCATTCTGCGGGCCGCCTCACGCGCCTGTTGGACTGCGGGAAGCAGTAAGCCCATCAGGACAGAGATGACGGCAATGACGACCAGAAGTTCAATTAACGTAAAGGCGCGCCGGCGGAGGAAGAGAGATTGCATGTGAGGGTCTTTCTCGCCATGCAGCTTCGGCAGCGGAAAGACACGAGCGCAGCACCGTGCGCAAGGACATGCCTTCCAGGGACGCTTGAGGCCGGAGCATCACACATGGCGTCTCACCGGGCCGTATTCTGACTCACGAGTCGAACGAACCTCGAACGCCTTCCCATCAGCCTGAGCCGACAGTGGCACAATGTCCGAAGTTCTCCTCGTATACAGCGGCGGTCCCGTGCCGGGTTCTAACCGGCTTCCTGTCCTGATCGTTTCTGATCGGACGCCCAATGAGACGGGCCGATTCTAACTAACATTGACAGATTGGCAATCCCTGTGGGCTCCGAGAAAATCGCTATTCTGATGGAGATCTTTATTGGTCACCAAAAACTGAGTTCGTCGTCCGGCGGTCACCACTCGAAGGGAAGCGAGGCCCCAGTGCTTGGTCGTCGAGCCCCATTGCAGGGCCTAAAGTGATCCTTGCCGCAGGCCTTGCCCATGACGCGATACCGATCGCAACAGGGTTCGCAGTTTACGGCTCACCTGAAACGAGGCTGACTTTGTAACTTCCCTCCGCCCTCGATCCGGATCTCCCTGTTACCGCAGAAACAAACGGTAGACGCGGTTATGAGTCTCGTCGATACAGGGGTAGCCGAGTGTCTGGACGAACTGCTGAAACAACGGTTGGTCCCGATCTGGAACCTGAATCCCGACCAGAATACGTCCATAGTCCGCACCCTGATTCCGGTAATGGAACAGGCTGATATTCCAATCGGGATGCATACAGGACAGAAACCGCATCAACGCCCCGGGCCGTTCGGGAAACTGAAAACGATACAGGCGTTCGTCAGTGGCGTTTCGGCTTCTCCCTCCCACCATATGCCTGACGTGTTCCTTGGACAGTTCATCATCGACCAGATCGATCGCATTGAATCCCGCCTCGATGAATGCGTCTGCGATGCTGGCGGCTTCCGCCCGGTCGGTCGTCACCAGGCCAACGAAGACATGGGCCTCACGATCATCCGAGATACGATAGCTGAACTCAGTGACGCTTCGCTGTCCGATGACTTCACACATCCGTTTGAAGCTGCCTCGCTCTTCCGGGATCGAAACCGCAAACAACGCTTCTCGCGCTTCCCCAGCTTCTGCCCGTTCCGCCACAAAGCGCAGACGATCGAAGTTCATGTTGGCGCCGCAGGTGATTGCGACCAATGTCTTACCTGTCAGATTCCTCTTCGCGATGTACTGTTTCATCCCCGCAATACCGAGGGCTCCGGCCGGTTCCAGGACGCTTCGTGTATCTTCAAATGCGTCCTTAATGGCGGCACACACCGCATCGGTATCGACGGTGATGAAATCATCTACCAGTTCGGACGTCAGCCTGAATGTTTCTTCTCCCACCAGTTTGACGGCAGTCCCATCAGAAAAGAGTCCCACATCCGGAAGCTGAATTCTTTTGCCCGCACGGACGGATTGAATCATGGCATCCGA
This sequence comes from Schlesneria sp., assembly GCF_036405755.1. Classification (NCBI taxonomy): domain Bacteria; kingdom Pseudomonadati; phylum Planctomycetota; class Planctomycetia; order Planctomycetales; family Planctomycetaceae; genus Schlesneria; species Schlesneria sp. The sequence goes on along the minus strand of NZ_DASWWZ010000694.1, from coordinate 467 downwards.
GTCTGTCGTCTGCACTCCAATGATCTTGATCTCGGGCCTGACAGCCTTGATATAGGCGGCGACTCCTGAAATCAGCCCACCGCCACCGATCGCCACAAAAACCGCATCAATGGAGTGCTGGTGCTGTCGTAGAATCTCCATCCCGATCGTTCCCTGTCCAGCAATCACTGCCGGGTCATCGAAGGGATGAACGAAGACCAGCCCCTCACTCAATTCAAGTTGAAGCGCATGCCCATATGCGTCGGAGTAACTGTCTCCATGAAGAACAACTTCACCCCCCAGTGCTCGGACCGCGTCGGACTTCAGTCGCGGCGTTGTCACAGGCATGACAATCGTCGCGCGGCACCCCAGTCGTCGCGCACTGAGGGCCACTCCTTGAGCGTGATTACCCGCCGACGCACAGACGACGCCTCGCGCCAGTTCCGCAGGCGTCAGGTTGGCCATCTTGTTGTACGCCCCCCGAAGTT
>NZ_DASWWZ010000693.1:0-8341 GCF_036405755.1 Schlesneria sp. | reverse complement strand
GGCACTGTAGATTCGCGTCGTCTCGAGACTTTCTGCGGGGGCGAGTTCGGGGAGGATGGTTCCCAACCGCGACGCCAGCAGCGTCTTACCGGTGCCGGGGCTTCCCAGCATCAGCAGATGGTGGGCTCCTGCGGCGGCGACTGTGACGGCTCGCTTGGCTGATTCCTGGCCGCGCACATCCGAGTAATCAACGCCGTATTGCCCGTAGCTGGCGACCGCGTCGGCCCAACTGAAGGGTTGGGGAGGAATCTCCAGCTGGCCGCTGTAAAAGCCGACCGCTTCGGTCAGGGACGTGACCGGAATAATATCGATTCCTTCCACAACCGCCGCTTCCTGAGCGTTGGCAGCGGGTAGCACAATCCCTCTCCAGCCCTGCTCTTTGGCGGCGAGGGCCATTGAGAGAGCCCCTTTGGCCGGGCGGATCGTCCCGTCAAGGGCCAGTTCACCGATGGCCGCGTATTGGCTCAGTGCGTCGGACGTCAGTTGTCCGCTGGCGACGAGCATTCCCATCGCAATGGGAAGATCGAAGGAGGCTGCTTCTTTCGGGAGGTCCGCGGGCGACAGATTGATCACGATCCGATCAAGCGGCCGGACGTAGCCACAATTGACAAGCGCCCGTTCGATGCGATGAGTGCTCTCGCGAACCGCGGCCTCGGCCAGTCCGACGAGAATCGTTTTGGGCATGGCACCCGGAGAGATATCGACTTCGACCTCCACCGGCAGCGCGTCGATTCCGAGCAACGAATAAGTCGTCAGTTTGGCGAGCATCTTCGTGCGGAACTCCGGCTTGAGTAGGCCATTCACTGACACGTTTTTGTCGGAATGTAGATCGACAAGTGACCGTTAACACGGTCCTTACGAAAGCTTCCCGACGAGTCGATCGAGGCAACACCGTTCGTGCGGAAACGTCGAGAACACAGATGCGCCAAGATACGAAAAAGCGATACTCCCGAACAGTCCGCAGTAGAAACTGACTCAGGACGTTGGGGAGTTCGTAAATACGGGCATCCTCTCCCGCTACTTTGAACCGCTAAGCCTGCGCGGCCTGTCGGGTCAGGTGCTGTGAAAAAACACCCGGCAACGAGAATCCGTGGCATCCTGATCGACCAATGCCCGTTGTGTGTGTTCTGGTATTCGTTCCCGAAGTGCTGTTGAAACGAGCCTGCAGCGAACCCGGAGGGTCATTCTGCGGTCAATCAGCCATTCCGGCCTGACGCAGCTCCATCCTTGAGAAAAAGCGAGAATTGCCGGGTGGTGGTCGCGAGGCGGCGTCCTGTTTCCCTTCCGATAGATCGCCTATGATAGCGTGAGATGAAGGATCATCTTGAACTCACAATAGTACCCGGTTTCCGTTCAGGGCGCCGGGTCGCGCTACGTCCCTACCCCAGTGACGAATACGATCTATGAAAATCGCAGTTGCCAGTGAACACCGTGGATTTCGAGCCAAGGATCGAGTCCTGGCGTGTCTGAGAGAGCTGAATCACGTCGCGATTGATTTCGGGCCGAACTCGGAAGAGATGTGTGACTATCCTGACTATGCGTCGCTCGCCGCACGGGCTGTTTCCCGTGGAGAAGTCGATCGTGCGATCCTGATCGGGGGGACCGGAATCGGGATGACGATCGTCGCAAACAAATTCCGTGGTGTCCGGGCCGCACTTTGTTGTGACGAACTTTCTGCGCGAATCAGCCGAAGTCACAACGATTCCAATATCCTGTGCATGTCAGTGAATTTGTCCGGTGACTGGATCGATGCCCGGATGATCAAAATCTGGCTCGAAACCCCGTTTGAAGGGGGGCGTCACTCCCGGCGAATCGCCCAGATTTCCGAGCTGGAACAGGAACTGAACAGTCCTCACTGACAATCGATTCTCGCGAAGATTGTCCGTTCTCGCCTGGCAACACTCTGGGGGTGACCCAGTGGGGAAGGCAGTCATTCCTTTCTGCCAGTCGCCATGGTGGCGGGAAAGTAATTTCGCGCTTGATTCGGAATTTCTGCTGGGATAAGCTACCTCATGTTGAACTGAGACAGAACGTCTACAGAAGGGTCTCGCAAATGCCAGAAGCCTCTGTCACCTCGCGGCTATTAAACAGCGTGTTAAATCGAATGCGGCTTGCGTCCGTAGGCCAGAGCTTCTACTGGACGTTGCTCGCCATTTCACTGGTATTTGCTGTCGTTCTTATGGTGGCACGTTTCACCGGCTTGTTTGCGATGCCCGATACACCTTCGACATGGGCCGCATTTGCCGTTGTTCCCCTCGTGGCGGGCCTGCTTGCCTGGCTGGTTCATCGCCGGCCGACGCTGCCTGACGCAGCACGGCTGGTCGATCGGACCACCGCTTCGAAGGATCTGTATCTCACCATGGCGCTGCTGAATAACTCGGCCGGCGAATATCAGGCTCTTGTCGTTCAGTCTGCCGAGGCCCGGGCGGCAGGGATTAAGCCTGACCAGGTTGTTCCATTCACCTGGCAGCGGCGATTCTGGCATGCGGTGTGGGTACCCGCGCTGGTCGCTCTGGGGGTCTACTTTCTGCCTCAGTATGACCCCTTTGGTAAGGTTGCGAGCGCAAAGCTGAGCGAGAAACGGAGCGAGCGGCTGACCGAAGGTAAAAAGGCCACGGAACTGCGCTTAGAAGAAGTTAAACGCGCGATTGCGGATCACGAGGAAAGTAACTCCACCGATCTGGCCATCGAAGAATTGAAAATGACCTTCAACAAAATGAAGGCCGATCAGAAGCTGGAAAATCTGAAAATGCTGTCGAGCGAACAAAAGGACATCGGCAAGCTCTGGAGGCAAATCAGTAGTGAGCATTTGAAGGATCTCATGAAGTCTTCTCCGTCGAGTGACCAGCAGTTCGGTGCCAACCAGGACGAAAAGCTTCAGAAGTGGGTGAAGGAGCTTCAAGAGGGGGATGCCGGAGGTGTCCAGAATGAACTTCAGGAACTCCAGGAACAGCTCCAGCAGCTCGCCGCTACCAAAGACCCTGTAGAGCGGGGTGAATTGATGCAGGAATTGAAGGAGCGTCTCCAGAACCTGGAGAAGCTCGCGAGCGACAAGCTGAATAACGAGCAGCTCTCCGCCGCACTCGAACGAGCCATGCAGCAGATGGACCTGTCGGAGAACAAAGATCTTCAGGAAGAGGCCTTGCAGGCTGCGATGCAGTCGCTGGAACTGAGCGAGCAGGAACTGGAACAGCTCGAACAGTCTGTGAAAGACATGAAAGAGCTGGAAGAGGCACTCAAGACCATCCAGCAGGCCAAGAAGGTCAACGACCAGGAAAAGCTGAACGGAGCCCAGTCCGAGAATTGCAAGACGCTGTCAGACTATCAAAGCCTGTATGACCAAATGCTCGCCGAATCCGGTGAGAGTGATGAGGTACAGGAGAAAGAGGGCGAGTTCGGAATGGGGGGCCCCGGCTTTGGAAAAGGGGGCGAAGCCCCGGAAGACGACTCTGTCGAAACCGGATTTAAGAACGAACAATCCAAGTCGGCCGTCGTGGCAGGCAAGATGCTGCTGTCGATGCAGACCAAAGGAGAGGCTGAGAAGGGGGAAGTTGTCCGTGACTACAAGCAACTGATGCAGTCGGTCAAACAGGGAGCCATGGAAGCCTTGAACACCGAACAGATCCCCCCCGGCTATCACGAGAGCATCAAGACTTATTTTGATTCTCTCGAGAAAGGGAAGGAAAAGGCCGCGAAGTAGTCGATGTCGCCGTGAGGAATTTGCGGCTAACGCCCGTTTCATGACGGTGTCCCGGTGGACGAGATGCGGAAATCTGCCGTACCCTCTATCGTGGATCGCGTCGGTGACGTAGAGTTAATCGTGTTCGCGGAGTGGGCTAGACGATCGCTGTAAGTGGAAGTTCGCTTCCCTTAGGGAGGAAAGTCCGGGCTTCACAGGACACGGTGGTGGGTAACGCCCACCGTCCGCAAGGACCGGGATAGTGCCACAGAAAGTATACCGCCAAACGGCCTTTTCGACTCAGGCTCATACCTTGAATCGGAGTGGACGAGGTAAGGGTGAAACGGTGCGGTAAGAGCGCACCAGCGGATCGGGTGACCGATCCGGCTAGGTAAACCCCACTGGAAGCAAGACCAAGCAGGGCATAGTTCGTCAGGCTGGCAACAGCATGACGGCGCGAGGCGGTCCGTCTCGTCCACTGTCCGGGTAGGTTGCTAGAGCCGTCGAGCAATCGGCGGCCCAGAGAAATGATCGTCCACGACAAAACCCGGCTTAACGGCCCGCTCCGCGAACATTTTGAACTTGTCCCGACTTGTTTAACCGTCTTGCTCAGTCCGCAGCATCGACGCGAGGCTCGACGAGGCCGCTGCACCGGCCCGACACGATCATCGCACATCGTCGGGGTGAATACCTTTCGTCATCGGGCTCCCCTCTTTCCCGACGTGATTGCCCCGCAGATGCGTGCCACACCGCGTGAACGAGAGTGCGAAAAAACTGCCGGTGCGCTGCTTGAGTTTGCCGCGATTTCCGCTTGCTTCGGTCTGGCAAAGACTGCCGAAAATTCTTCCCAAAGTCTCTTGCGCGAAGTCGGCTGGATTGGAAAAGTTTCCGACGAGGATTGCCGATCTTCCTTCCCTGCCTGACCACGGCTCCATTGATGTCCAACACACGATTGAGGCAATTTCGATGAGCAAGGTGACGACTGACGTCAACAGCCTGGAAACTCTTCGCGGTTATGTTCACGAGCGACTGTGTCGGCACGAAAACCTTGTGCCAGAACAGTTTGGATTGGAAGTGACTCCCCTGACAAGAAAAGGGGCTCTGTGCGGCCTTCAGTTCTCATTGCGAGGCCCCCGCAGTGTTCGTCTGGGAGCCGTCTGGGCCGCTGATCACAACCAGCTTTATTTATACGACGCCCGAGGGGAGCGCTTCCATAAGGAAACGCTTTCCGCCCAGTTCGACATTCAACTCGAAGCGGCGTAGTTGCAAGGCGCTTGCGGCATCGTTTGGTGGCGGCTTCACTACATGAGTAAATCGATATCGGAATTCGGGGGGGGCAAGCGAGGCTGAGTTGCTTTCGATCCGTCGGCGGGCGGATGCTGCATCTCATGAAGAATTTCGTTCCGCTGCCGTTCGACTGCTTCGTCAAACTTCGAGAGGACGTCCAGCGCCTTGTCTTTTGATGTCACCAGTCCAATCAGCAGATACTGCGCGATCGCCAGACTGTAACAGACCCATCCCAGTGTTCCCGAATGAAGGACTGAGAGGATGGCAAACACAGGAGTCGCGCGATTGAGGTGCTGACACGCGAGCCCCTTGATCAGCTTCGGGATATAGTTAATCAAACTGCCGATCACGTTTCCCTTCTGGATCACCGGCTTCTGTGGGCCGGGGTGAATCAACGCAAACAGCGACTGGTCGGGCATTCCTTCGATGACCCCGATGGCGAGCAACAGGCGGCCTGCCATGAAATAGGGACTCGATCTGGCCGATTCCGAGACCCAGCCGAACAACGCCCCTTCCATGTTGTCGGTTGCAACCAGCAGCAGCAGCGCGCCACGAAACCATTGTTCCAGATCCTTCTCCAGTTCTTCGTTGATCTCCTGGACTCGCACCACCTTTCTCATCAACAGACGGAAGGTCGGAATGGCGATGAAACCCAGAAAAAAACGGGTCAGCGGCTTCAATAGGGGCTGAAGTATCCGGCTGGTCAGGATCTGAAACACAACGAACTCAGCAATCTAGAAATGACGGAAGCCTGATCGCAAAGTCATTCGAGTCTTTGCTTCTGCAGACAACGAACGAAACTCACGATCAACAGGATCACACTGCAGGGGAAACAGAGAAACTGGTGCAAGTTCCTGTCCCCGTAGGCCAGGCGAACCTGTCCTAGGGAGGCATGTGATGTGGTCGATCGGCATGAGCCAGCAATTTGAGCATTCTTTCTCCCGCTGATCCCTCTGCTTCATCCCACGGAAGGGGTTGAAGTCCGTGTAGAAGTAGCTCCGCCTTCTCAAAGGGGCAATACCGTTCCCAATGGGCGACGAGTTGCTGGAAATCAGGATCCCTCAAAGCATCTGCCATCGTCGGATGACGACCAGCCTGATGTGCGGGATTGGACTGAACCAATCGCTCAAGGCATCGGGCTGCAACGTCAGGCCAACCAGCCCGGCAGGCCTCTGCACCACCCAGCAGCAGAAACCGGTCACGAACCAGCGGTTGTTGTTTCTGTTCCGACAGGACTGCCAGTTGTATGTAGACTGACATCGCTGCTTCGTGATCTCGCATGGATCTGGTCACCATCTGAGATGGTCTCCTCTTCTGTCTTGAGGAGTTCCCATCGGGCGCAGGCACAGTTCAGTACGGAATCCGCAACGAATCATAGGACAGCTCCACACCCGGCGGAAGACGAGCATTCGTCGTCACATAGTCGAGGTAATGCGACACATGCGTCAGGTAAGTCCGTTTCGGTTTGACTCGTTCTACGGCTGCGAGCGCTTGCGGGATGCCAAAGTGCGTCGCGTGCGGCTGTTCGCGAAGAGCGTCAATGATCAGCACGTCGAGGCCCTCCAGCAGTGGCCAGCTCTCGTCCGGAATGTGACTGACATCGGTGCAGAACGCGACGTCGCCAATTCGAAAACCCAGAACCGGCAGCCGTCCATGAATCAGGCGGATAGGCTGAATCTGCTGGCCGAGCACTTCGAAGGGGGACAACCCGATGCGACGAAATTCCAACAGTGGAATCGCCCCGAAGTGCAGTTCGGGATCGTGTGGAGCAAACGCGTACGAGAATGAAGCCCGAATCTGACTCTCAACATTCTCTTCGCAGTAAAGCTGCACCGCGTGCTCGAGTCGGTAGCCAAACAACCTCAGGTCATCCAGGCCAAACAGATGGTCGGCGTGAGAGTGCGTGTAAATGACCGAGTGAATCAGGTCAATCTTCTCTCGCAGCAGTTGCAGCCTCAATTCTGGAGAGGTATCGATCAGGAATGTTCCCTCGGGGGTGCGGACGGCGACGCCGGTTCGCGTGCGGTGATTTCGTGGATCGGTCGATTCACAGACTTCGCAGTGACAACCGATCACCGGAACGCCATGGCTGGTCCCGGTCCCCAGCAATATCAGTTCTCGTTCTGACTGGAAGGGCATGAATGCTCTTTTTTCAATGACGAGGAGTGCTCAAACAGCAAGCGGCCACGATTCAGTGTATCAGACCCGTTTGCCTGTGACCAAAGTGGCAATCACGGCGCCCTTCCCCAGACGGTGTCAGGCACGATGATTTGCCGCCAGAAGATCGAATTGCAAGCCTTTGCGATCAGTTCGAACGTTCGGAAATGGGAAGCGGATTCCGTCAAAGTTCACTCAATCGAGTGCGACGGCATTCGCGGACCTTTCCGAACTTCTTTTCTGTCGTGACAACTTGTGTAAGATGGAAACATGTCAATGCATGTTAATTCCCTATGGATTCCTGCTGCGAAGAAGACAGGACCCAGGGCATTCTGGTCGCCGAAAAACCGGGTGATAGAATTCTCGAGACCCGATCTGGTTGCCATGCCGATCAGGCTGCCATGAAAGTGATGATGTGAGTGATTCGACGTCCAACCGTCGTGACTTCTTGACGGGGCGGTCTGCTCTGACGCAAGTGGAAGCGGCGGGCAATCGTCTGGCGGAGGAACTGGTGCAGCGACCAGTCCCGTCGCGCGGACCGACGATGATGCTGCGCACCATCGCGATGGCGTGCGACTTCGACGTGATCGTTAATCCTGATGGTCCGGGTTCGCAGCTCGAGGCGGCGTCGGACGCTCTGGATCTGGTCCATGTGTTGGAACAACAGCTCTCGATTTATCGGGAAGACAGCGAGCTGAGTTGTCTCAACCGGAATGCGTTCCCGAATCCCACCACGGTTGAGCCAGAACTGTTTGACCTGCTGGAAAGGGCGAGGTTATTGTCTGCACAGACGGGGGGAGCATTCGATCCCGCCGCAGGCGCGCTCGTGAAATTGTGGAGCAACTGCCGCAAGAAGGATCGAATCCCACTGCAGTCCGAAATCGACGACGTGCTTGCTGCCGGGGGGGTGGCTCGCGTCGCCTTCGATCATCCGAAGCGGCAGATTGCATTTGAGAGGGCCGGAATCGAATTCAATCTGGGAGCGATTGGAAAAGGCTACGCCGTCGACAAAGCGGGTGAATACCTGCTCAACAAAGGGGTGTCAAACTGGCTGATCCACGGTGGAAGAAGCAGTATTCTGGCACATGGTGTTCACTCCCGTTGCGAAGGGTGGCCAGTCGGCCTGAGGAATCCGCTTCTGCCAGATAAGCCTTTTGCCACATTGATGTTATGTGATGAGGCGTTGGCCACGAGCGGCACCGCCGTACAATGGTTCCG
>NZ_DASWWZ010000692.1:0-14614 GCF_036405755.1 Schlesneria sp. | reverse complement strand
TCAGCAGACTGAAGACATCCTGGTTTTTCAGCTTGTCGCGACCATTCAGGAATTTCAGTTCGATGAGAAACGCGCAGCCAATCACAGAGGCTTTGCTTTCTTCGGCCAGACGGACACAGGCTTCGATCGTACCACCGGTGGCAAGCAGATCGTCGACCAGCAGAACGCGGCTACCGGGTTCGATGGCATCTACGTGCATTTCGAGCGAGTCGCTGCCGTATTCCAGATCGTATTGAAACTTGCGGGTCTTAAACGGAAGTTTGCCCGGTTTCCGGACGGGGACGAATGCGGCTCCCAGTTCTACGGCGAGCGGTGCGGCGAAGATGAAACCTCGCGACTCGGCCGCCAGAATTGCGGTGGGCTTCGCCTCGCGGAATTTGTCAGCAAATTGCTTGATGGCATACTGAAACGCAGCCGGTGCCGAAAGAAGGGGGGTAATGTCGCGGAACATGATTCCGGGCTTAGGAAAATCTGGCACGTTCCGAATGTACTCTTTCAGGTTCACAAACGCCTTCCTTCAAGCTCGTGGGCTGCAAATTGGTGAATGGTCAATTCAAACCGGACTCCGAGAATCTCCGTAAATCCCGTTTGAAAAGCAACAGAGATTGTCTCGATGGAGTCGGTGTTGAGGGCGGAAAACGTCCTGCTCGATTTATCGTCTCAGGATTCGACCCCGATGACCATACGAATTGGTGACGTCACCCCATGGCGTTGTCTTCGGCAAGTGGAGTTGTCTTCGGCAACGGGTCACATACACTCTGCCGATTATTTGCGACGACCGATTCCTGTGATCTCCATCCGATTTTGACGAACTCAGCGGGAAAAGCGTCTTACCCCTGAACTCGTCTGCAAGGTGCCACTGATGTCCTCTGATCTCCCCTCATCTGATTCTGGCAGTGGCGCACGTGTCCCCAGGCTCGAGATTCTGCGCGAAGATGGTCCTCTGATTGCGCTGAATAAACCCTCAGGATTGCTCACGCAGGGGGTACCGCATGCCCAGGCATCCCTGGAAGGGCTGGTCAAGCAGTATCTGAAGGAGCAGCATCACAAACCGGGGAACGTGTATCTGGGGGTTCCGCACCGGCTCGACAGGCCGGTCTCGGGAGTGGTTGTTTTCGCGAAAAACTCCAAAGCGGCCGACCGCCTGGCCGAGCAGTTTCGAAATCGATCCATCCGTAAGACGTATCTCGCCGTTGTCGAGTCGGTTCCTTTGCCAACGGAAGGAACTTTGACCGACTGGTTATTAAAAGATGCCACGGCGGCACACGTCTCGGTCGTCTCAAGAGGGACAGAGGGGAGCAAGCAGGCGGTGCTGGACTATGAAGTCATCGCCGTCAAGGGAAAGCGGGCCCTGGTGCAGATCGAACTGCACACAGGCCGGATGCATCAGATCCGCGTCCAGTTTGGCTCACGCGGGTGGCCCATTGTGGGAGACAAACAATACGGTGCGGTGCTGACTGACGAGGCTGGTCGCGACTACAACCCCCAGGTCTCGCCGATTGGGTTGCACGCGTGGCGCCTCGTTCTGAAGCATCCCGTTCGCTATGACGACATTCGTCTGGAGGCTCCACTTCCGCGACACTGGTCGGAATATGGATTCGTCATCCCGCGTGGTCTGTAAGATTGTCATCGTACATTCGCTGACGTGGTTCAGCTCAGCGAATCGGCCTCCGGCTTTCCGAAGAACGGCTTCGATCACGCCGTTTGCAGCCACGGTCGCGAGAGTGCCAGTGACTCCACGGCGGCAGCGGGGACTCGAACCCGATTCTCACGGCAGATTGTTTCGGTGATGTCAGGGCTGTGCACAGGAGGTCTGAAGGGAACTCTCTTCGAGCAACTTCTCGACCTTTTGAATGAGTGTGTCGCGGAGGACTTCGAGACTGCCCCGAGGGAGGATTGTCGGCTCTTCCTGATAGAGGCCTTTTCCATATTCCCCTTCCGGCAGCAGGTATCCCACTTCCACCCCATCCGCCAGAGGAGAGTACAGGACGGTCAGGTGGGGAAAGCGGGTTCTCAATTCTTTCGCCAGCACCTGATACGGTTCGCCTCCTGAAGTGATCCAGACCGATTCGCCGACGACATGGACTGATACCGAAAGAGGATAGGTGTCGCCGGGGGGAAGATTGGCCAACCGTCCAAGAGCTCGCTTGGCACGTTCCGCCTTAGCCCGACAGTCGCGTGCGGCGACCACGTCACCTCGTTGATGGGCCTGTGCAGCGAGGTCCTCCATTTTCACCCGTTCCCGCTCCAGCGTTTCCGGGTCGTCATGCGGTTTCAGTGGAAACGGAATGGTACGACGAGTGCCGCTCACACGGGCCTGGCGCTCGCGGCGTGACGGGTCTGTGGGGACATATCTCCAGGTCCCGAGAGTGGCTCCCGAGATGACGGGGCCCGCGTACTGGAACTCCGTTTCACAAGGTCCGATGGACTCCAGGGCGGACAATGCGGCAAATCCCAGTAATCGGCCGTTTCGGTCTGCGACCGAGACGTCACCAACGAAACCGACACGCGGCCCCAGGTCTCCCAATGCCCCTTGCCAGTAGACGCAGGGGACGCCGGTCGCCTGGCTGACGGTTTCGCGCAAGGCGCCAATGTAGTCGGGGCTGATCAGGCTGTTTTCCCAGCCGAGCGTCGTCGGGTGACAGGCATAGTGAACCAGCACCGCGCGAAGCGAGCCTTCGTCAGTCGAAATTCGAGCCACGGTCACCGTGTCGTCAGCAACTCCCTCGGGATTGTAACCACAGACAAAGCGGCCAAAGTCTTCGTCCCAGTAGTCCCGATTGGCCGCGAGCGTGCAGCGTGCGGTGGCGTACGAGAGATGACTGACTTTCATGTCCGCGATTGCTGATCTGGTTGCTGCGGCCAACTGGTCGCCAATTTTACTCAGATAGGCAGGAATGAGTTCACCCCCTGCCAGGCCGAAGCGATCGGGCGTGTACCAGCCGCCGGAGTGGGTGTGCGAGTAACCCACGACGACCTGCTCGGCAGGGAGATTCGCCGCCTCGCTGACACGGCGAATGAACTCCCGGTGCTGGCTGCCGACGAAGCCACAATGATCGAGCACGACACGGATAAAATCGGGACGATCCTGATCGACTCCACCGATGGCGATGACGTCAGCCTGCAGCGGGCGATGGATTCCGCTGGCGCGATCATGTGCGGCCGCTCCGAACATCCGATGATAGATTCCGATCGGAGGGGTAATATCAACGACTCCCAAGCCAAATCGAACTCGCGCTTCAGGAGTCGGACAGGATCGCTTTTTCATGAAGAATGAATTCTTTCGTCTGTGGTCAGTTTGTGGCAGACAGCTCAATCCACGCTATTGGCTGGCAGCTAAGTTACCAACAATCCTCGTTCCTGGCTCCTGACGATTTTCCATTATGCGGGGGCCCTTGGGGTGTCGGGCTGACCAGTAGAGCCCCCCGAGCAAGGTCTTCTCCTCATATCCACTCGAGGCACGACTAACCGGACTCGACACGAGCGAAATCTTCGGATTGAATGTGATGCGCTCGCCGGAATACCGACTGATTCTTTCGTGCACTTTAACGAATTCACCGCCAATGAGATTCCTGATCACTCTGCTGCTGGTTCTTTCAATGTGCTTCAGTTCCGCCCTGGCGGCCGAAACCCCGGCGGGTGATCATCCACCTCAAAAGCTGGGCGAACTGATGAATGTGGCAGCGGTCGCGCCATTCGCATTATTGCTATTATGCATTGCCTTGTTCCCGCTCATGAATCCTCATTGGTGGGAACACAATCGGAACAAGGGAATCATTGTTGCCGTCCTGGGATTGCCGGTGATCGCCTACCTGATGACCTTCGGTCATAGCGGTCTCGAGGCGATGGAGCATTCGGGTAAGGAATATCTCTCATTCCTGGTTCTGCTGGGGTCGCTGTTTGTGATCAGCGGCGGCGTCTATGTGAAGGGGTCCCTGAAAGGGGCTCCTTTCGTGAACACGTTGTTTCTGGGACTGGGGGCGGTGATCGCCAGTTTTGTGGGAACGACCGGGGCTTCGATGCTGCTGATTCGTCCCTTGCTGCGAGCGAATGAGCGACGGACCCGCGTCACTCATATTGTCGTGTTCTTCATCTTCGTTGTCTCCAACTGCGGCGGCCTGCTGACTCCCCTGGGGGATCCTCCGCTGTTTCTCGGGTTCCTCAAAGGGGTCCCTTTCACCTGGACGTTCCGACTGTTACCGGAGTGGGCCTTTGTGAATGCGGTGCTGCTTGTCATCTTCTTTTTATGGGACTCCATTGCGATTCGACTCGAAGCCCCTTCACCGGAACAGCAGGCAGATTTAGAGACGCCCGTTGAGAAAGAGCCGTTCGGTATTGAAGGAGCCCATAACTTCCTGGGGCTCGCGGCAATCGTCGCGATCATCTTCTGTTCGGGTCAGGGCTATGGGAAAGAGTTCTTCGAGAAGTTCCTGCCGGGAAGCGGTGACGGCTGGCCGTTTGGCGTGCAAGAGATTCTCATGACTCTGACAACCCTGCTTTGCTATTTGATGACGTCGTCGGCCACTCGCGAGAAGAATCGGTTCGGTCTAGGGCCTATCATCGAAGTCGCCGTCGTGTTCGCGGGGATCTTCATTACGATGATCCCTGCACTGGCAATATTAAATGTCAAAGGAAAGACATTGGGGGTCGATTCCCCTGCCGAGTTCTTCTGGGCGACAGGAGTCCTGTCGAGCTTTCTGGACAATGCACCGACCTATCTGACCTTTGCGGTGACTGCCTGCGGGATGTACGGCGTCGATGCCGAGCAGGGACGCTATCTGCATCACTTCCTGAATCTGCCGGAAGCGGCTGAGACGGCAAAGATTCTGGCAGCGATCTCGTGTGGTGCGGTCTTTATGGGAGCGAATACTTATATCGGTAACGGCCCCAACTTCATGGTGAAAGCGATTGCCGAAGAAAATAACGTGAGAATGCCCAGCTTCTTCGGATACATGCTGTATTCCGGCGGGATCCTGATTCCGATTTTTGTGGCCGTCACATTCCTGTTCTTCCGTGGTTGAGAGCAGTGACTGGCGGGATCGAACCGACAATCGACTCAGCTGAGGGGGCCGCGACAGGCCACGCCGTGCCGGTGTGGCCGTCGAAGTTGCTACTTCAGGAATCTCCGCGTCGATGGTGGCTCGTTTTTCACGGGTGGTGGGAAGCCGCGTAGCCTGATGTATTGCCATGCAATCGACGCGTAAAAAAAGGGAGTGGCGGGAAGAATTTTCTTCCACCGCCACTCCCCGTTGAAATCGAATCGGAAGTTCAGCCTTGGGGCTGAAACTTCATTTACCCTGCTTCTTCTGGATCTTGGCCCAGTCGTCTTTCAGGGTGACCGTGCGGTTGAAGATCAGTTTCTCCGGCGTCGATTCTTTGTCGACACAGAAGTAGCCGATCCGCTCGAACTGGCACCGGTCGAGGGGTTTCGCCGTTGAGAGGGAACGTTCCAGCTTGGCATCAGGAACGACCACCAGCGATTTGGGGTTGAGGTAGTCCTTCCAGTCTTCGTTCTCGGGGATGTCGGCAACATTCGCAATCGAGAACAAGTGGTCGTAAAGCCGGACTTCGGCGCTCACCGCGTGTGTGGCAGAGACCCAGTGAATGGTCGATTTCACCTTGCGATTGTCCGGCGCGTTCCCTCCGCGGGTGGCTGGGTCGTAGGTGCAGTGAACTTCGGTGACCTCGCCCGTGGCGGGATCTTTCACCACACTCGTGCAGGTGACCAGATAGCCCCAGCGCAACCGAACTTCGCGGCCGGGTGACAATCGGAAAAACTGCTTCGGCGGGTCTTCCATGAAGTCGTCCCGCTCGATGTAGAGCGTCTTCGAGAACGGCACCAGGCGACTTCCAGCGGAAGGATCTTCCGGGTTGTTGATCGCTTCCATTTCTTCAACAAGGTCATCCGGATAGTTATCGATGACGACTTTCAGCGGATTGATCACCGCCATGACGCGGTTGGATGTCTTGTTCAGATCCGCCCGGACGGCATTCTCGAGGACGACGATCTCGGTCAGGCCGTTGAACTTGGTCACCCCGATTCCTTCGCAGAAGGCCCGCATGGCGGCGGGGGTGTAGCCCCGGCGGCGAATCCCCGCGATGGTCGGCATGCGGGGATCGTCCCAGCCGGAAACCGCTTTGGTTTCGACCAGTTCCAGCAGCTTCCGCTTACTCATCATCATGTGAGTCAGGTTGAGTCGGGCAAACTCGATCTGCTGCGGGTGGTACAGGTCCAGCACATCAATCAACCAATCGTACAGCGGACGATGGTTCTCGAATTCCAGCGTGCAGATCGAGTGGGTGATCTGCTCCAGTGAATCACTGTAGCCGTGGGTGAAGTCGTACAACGGATAGATGCACCACGCCTTCCCGGTCCGATGGTGTTCGGCGTGCCGAATCCGGTAGAGCAGGGGGTCCCGCATATTGAGGTTCGTGTGCGCCAGGTCGATTTTGGCTCGCAGCACATGTGCTCCGTCCGGAAATTCGCCCGCTCGCATCCGTCGGAACAGGTCCAGGTTTTCCTCCACGGTCCGGTCACGGTACGGCCCGGGCGTTCCCGGCTGCGTCAGCGAGCCGCGCATCTGGCGAATCTCTTCGGTCGAGCAACTGTCGACGTAGGCCAGGCCCTTCTCGATCAGTTTTTCGGCGTACTGGTAAATCGTTTCGAAGTAATCGGAGGCGTAGAACAGGTTGTCCCACTGGAAACCGAGCCAGCGAACGTCGTCCTGAATCGATTCGACGTACTCGACGTCTTCCTTCGTGGGATTGGTGTCATCAAAACGAAGGTTGCACTTACCGCCGTACTTGATGGCCAGCCCGAAATTCAGACAGATGGATTTGGCGTGGCCGATATGCAGATAACCGTTCGGCTCGGGAGGAAAGCGGGTGTGGACTCGTCCGCCGAACCGTCCTGACGCGTTGTCGGCATCGATCAGGTCGCGAATAAAATTGGTCGGCGTCGTTGAGGAGGAATTCTCTTCCGTGGACATGACGAATCGTTTCTTCTGGAACTCGGCAGACCTCACCGCGGGCGATCATGAGGCATGCAGACTAGGATGAAATCAGCAACAGATCTGACAGACTTGTAGCCGCGCCTGCTTCACGTCGTCAATTGGCAATTTACTGTAATGGCCGGTTGAATCGACTCGATTTTGGCCCCGACTGACTTCTGAGATGCCCCAGTTGCGTTTTCAGAAAAGTGAGGTATTTGGGGTCTTCATCGACGAACAGTTCTTCACCATTCAGATGCCACGCTGTCTCCAGAGCCGCCGCGGCACCGTTCAGGTCGCCCAGCTCGAACAGGCTCTGGCCCAGCCGCAGCCAGAGAAATTCGTTGTCTTCTCCCCCCGGTGCGTCGAGGGCTTCTCGAAGTGCGTCTCTGGCCGGGCCGAAATGCCGGTGTGTGAAATAGATGTCACCAGCCGCCATCAGGATCCACGTGGCCGCTGGCCACTGCTGCTTGGGATTTGGCAGCAGCTCCCAGGCCGCCTCGTATTGATCGAGGGCGTCGTGAAGCTGATCGATCTGCGCGAACTTGTCCCCCTTTTGGCAGAGTTGATCGATCATCATTCGGATATCAGGCGGCAACTTCGGCATGAGGGCTGATTCTGGTTGTGACGGAGTGAGCGGATCGCACGCTGAGGCTTGTGATTTTTCCTGACGACGCGCCCGGTGAACGTCGTGATCGCCCCGCCGTCCGGTTGACGAAAGGCGAACGGGTGCGTGGGATTCCACGACCGCGACTGACAGGCGACTCTTTACATAACATATGCGGTGGGTGATTCCCAAACCAGCAACGCTGCTGATGACGGTGGGAAATCGCCAGATCCACCCATTTCCACTCACGTCTGCCGCTTGAGCAAGGGGATGCGACAGACGGCGACGTCCAGGTGGTTAGTGTCGCAGTCCGTCGATTTCCGGGTCAAAAATCACGCTCCACGAGTCGTCCTCTTTTTTTTCCAGACGAACGAGACCGCGCCACCTGTGGCCAGACAGGCATACTTCACAGTGGACTGGCTCATTGATCTGCCAAGTGAACACGCCCCGGTCCCAGAGGGTGACCGTCCCTCGTCCACCACTCACCGGACCTTCGTAGTCCAGATAGAGCAGCCGATGGGCGGGCAGGGCTTCCGCCGGGATCTCATCAGAGGATCCATCCGGGGGTGACAGCAACCTCCACGTCCGACACTCCTCGTCCCCTTCCAGCAGAAAATCCCAGTGCAGGAACGGATGATCGTGGATCAGGATCGCAAATCGGGGCATGGAATCAGTCTCGTGCAGGGGACTTCGCGTTAGCGAGGCGGTCAGGGGCGGCTGGCGGAGAAGTGTTCCTGAGCCTCGCACAATCGGCAAGGGCGTATGCCCGAAACGGTTGTGGGAATGTGACGGTTACAAGTATTCGGAGTTTGGTTTAGGTGTCACGCAAGCTTTTGTGCGCAAATGGGTTGGGTTGATTTGTTGTGATCTGGTAGGCTGCCGAGAGGTGGAGAAGGACCCCCTTTCTACAAGGGAAGTGACGTGAATCGGTAGAATGGACATCATCGACACGAGCACGCGAGGAGTCCTCTTCGTCAGGGGAAATGTGGGAAGACCTGTCGAACATGCATTTCCACAAAAAGGGACTCGAATACAATTCAATGACCCAAGGATCGAGTAGAATTATTCTGATGTGTCAGAGGCCAGTGAAGTTGGAGGGGGTGAAGAAGTGTCAGACCCCTGCTGCGGAGAGCCAGAAGGATTCACAAGAGAATCACGCTTCCAGGTGATTGCGGCAGGGGGATCATTCACGAGACGGAACGAATGACGCCAACTGGAGGGTGGCTCGCCCGCGATCGATGATCGGTCGTGCGGTGAGAGGGGGATTCTGAAAAGAGTTCTCCTGTCGAGTTGGAGGATCGAGTGGTATGTTCTGGAGAGGGAGTCATTTCGATGCCAATGCGAAGTCAGAAGTTCGTGCAGGCCGTGGGGCTTGTCGCGGTCGTCATCGGGCTGTTGAGTGTGGGATACAATGTGAACGGAGCTCCACCCGAAAAAGGGGCGGAATCCGGTTCAGCGACTTCTTCCGCCACGCCCGAAAAGAAGGTTAAGACTGTGGACGCAAACCAGGACGACGAAACCGCTGCAGAACCAAAAGTTCAAACCGAATACAACCTGCTCACGCGGGAAGAGCAACGGATCATCCTGAGAAAAGGGACCGAGCGCGCTTTTACGGGCGAGTACACGGACAAAAAGGATCCCGGCACCTACGTCTGCCGCCGCTGCAATGCACCCCTCTATCAGTCCAAGGACAAGTTTGAGAGCCACTGCGGCTGGCCCAGTTTCGATGATGAGATTCCCAAAGCCGTTAAGCGGGTGCTGGATGCCGATGGAGATCGGACCGAAATCCTCTGCAAAAACTGCGGCGGACATCTGGGACACGTCTTTCTCGGCGAGGGGATGACGAAGAAGAATACTCGTCACTGCGTGAACTCCCTTTCCATGAAGTTTTATCCCGAGGGGGCCAAAATCCCACCGACGATCGTCAAGAAGCCCGCTGCTCCTGGTACCAAGTAATTCCTCTGCTGACCGGCGGGACCGCTGTGCAACTCGTTCGACATGCACAGCGCGTCCTCTGTCAGACTGCAGAGGACGCGTTTCGGTTGAGTAGATCCGATGAGAAATCGACCGTTTCGGCCAGTCCACTGACCGAGACTCGTCACTCCACCTTTGATACGGTCTATCCTGTTTTGACTTGCGAACGATGAACCCAAGGATGAGAAATGCCGCTGTATGAGTATGCTGTAGTGAATGACGATGGCTCGCATGGCCAGGTCTTCGAAGTTCTTCAGAAAATCGGTGAGCCCCCGCTGACCACGCATCCGGAGACGGGGCAGCCCGTGGAACGGATCATCTCGGCCGCCAGCGTTCCACGTCCCATGGGAGGCCCCATCAAAGGGGACATCAGCAACCGAAACCTGGAAAAACTCGGTTTCACCAAGTATCAGAAGTCATCGACTGGAAGCTATGAGAAGGTGCTGGGGGATGGACCTGATCTGATCAAGCGAGATAACCTCTGAGCGAGACAGCGTGGGCAGGCTGCCAGGAAATGAATTGAACTGAGTCCGTCCCGGTCGGTGCCGAGCATCACGGCTCATTTCCCGCGACGGACAGCCTCTTCCATGACGAAATCACCTCGCCCCGACTTTGCGGGGGAGGTGATTCCAACGGAACCGCGGCAGCTCCGGCATTTCCTTCACTTCATATTCACGTCGGGATATTCACGTCAGGCTGATATCGACCGCACGCCGCAATCCCGCAGAAAGGGTTGTCCGATCGACAACGTGCGGCCGCCATCGCCGGAATGGATCAGGGAAGTGGAGCCCTGAGCGTCTTCAGGAATGAGACGAGTGCCTGCTGATCGGGTTGAGGCAGTGCGCGATATTTCTCGCGAACATGCCGTGCTGCTCCGCCATGCCGCTCAATCGCAGTCGGCAGATCAGGCGATCCTCCGTCGTGAAAATACGGGGCCGAGTCGGCGACACCCCACAGGGCCGGCGTCTTCCATTCGTTGAGTTTCGGGTGATCGTCGGGCAACGGAACATCGGGGACTTTGGAGTATCCGTCATTCGCTTCGTCTGTCAGGCTGTGCAGGCTGAAGTCACTGTAAATCCCCTGGATCCCATCCAGATCGGGAATGTGACAGTCGGCGCAACCCACTGACGAAAACAGGGCTTCACCCCTTTCGACGACCGTCGTCTGCGTCGCATCGCTCGGTCGTTCCCGTCGAGGTGCAGGGATTGTTTCGACGTAGGCCACAAGGGCCGCGAACTGCTGGCGGGTCATATCGAGTTCGGCTTCCGTGTCTTCGCGATACTCCTGCGCCACGTGTTGCTTCCGGAGATGGTTCGAGAGCCCCAGTTCTCCCGCACAGGCGGCCGCGACGAATTCCTTCAGTGTGGCAAACTGGGCTTTCCAGCCGAACTTTCCGATCCGCCCGTCAGGAAGGATCCGCACACGACCCGTCGGGGTTGATTTGAAGTCGAGATCAAATTCCCGAGTCAAACTGGTCACGGATCGACGCAGCGATTGCCCGCGAATGGCGACTTCTCGAATCTTGTCAATCTGCCCGGCTCCGAATAACGCGGGCGTATTACTGGTGTCGTAGTGAATCGGATCGAAATCAACGATGTCGATCCGACAGCCGCCGATCACCTTCATGCCATTTTTGACGATGGGATTGTGGCGACGCACTGTGGAGGCGGATTCCAGCAGATCGGGGCGAACGGCTGAGGCATGTACGACGCCCGACAGAGGAAGTGGTTCCTTCTTCGTTGGCAGGATTTCGAAGGTTTTGACGTTGAACTTGTTAGGACCCGCTCCCCCGACCGTCCCCTGAAAGTGGCATTCGACGCACGACGTAGCGTTAAAAACGGGCCCCAATCCGTCACCCTTTCCCGACAGGGGGTCGTTCTCGGTCCATTTGTGTTCAAAGAGTGCCCGTCCATGCGCAATCTGTGCTTCAGTAGGTTGGCAGTACCAGGCGACAACCGCACTTTCGGCCAGCCAGATGGCACCCATCGCGATGCCTGCAAAGCAATACTGTGTCACGGTCTGCGGAGGGCGAATGCCAGCGGAGCGAAACATGATAAGAGCTCCTGAGAGGTGAGTGAGGCGAATCGAGTAGAACGATCTGCCCGGAATAGGTAGAGACAAAATATCTGAAATAAGACAGAATTGGAATAGTCTTTTTGCAGAAAATGACACTCGGGGCGGAAATGGAGACAGTGGCACTCGCAGCGATGAGATGGTGTGTGAAAAGACTAAAGACGGCGTGTCATTGCCAGGTGGCATGATTCAAGGTAACGTTGATATCGACTGCACGATGGATCATGCGGGTCAGTTCTTGCACGTTAGCAGCGGCGTGACAAAGTCGGGGAAGGAGTCTCGATGGCTAGCGACGACGAAAATATGGGTTCGGAAAAGGCCCCGTCGGAACGCCGCTTCTGGAAACGCTGGATCTTGCTTGTCGCGATGGGCGGGCTTCTGCTGTGGTTCGGCATGTGGCCATCAAGCGAAGCCATCATCGGTAAGGTTGACCTTCCCGATGGGAAGGCTTTCCGCATTCACAAACTGACGGTTGGGACGTTGCACTCTTACAACTCGACTGCTGCAAGTGGTCTGACTTCGTTAGAGGTCCGTTTGAACGGATGGTTGGCACGCATCGGTCGAGAAATTTTGCCGGTAAATCAACGAGGCGTGACCGTTCATAGTCAGTCAACCACAGTCTGTGTCTGGCATGAATTCGACTGGGCTGCAGACGATTCGGATGCGACTCCCGCGTGGGCGATCTTGTCGGACCAGTATGGCTGGCGGACGTCTGCGAACCTGTCTGGTTTTGAATATTTACGCAATCAGGCGGAAACAGCGTCCGTGTCATCTCACCCGCGGGTGGAGCCTTACCGATTTGCAATGGAAGCTCCTGTCACAGGTCCTCAGGTGAAACTGGAGCTATTGAATTCGACAGGAAGAACTCTTGGCAGTACTTCACTCGCCTATTCCGTCCCCGCAGAGTTCTACGAGCCTCGAACGACGAGGGTATTACCCGCTGTCGCGGAAGACGTGGATCTGACTGTCACCCTGGTAGGACTGAAAGCCGACTGGTCTGGCGACGAAAGTGATCTCTGGTTCGGCGACAGTCTGACGGTGACTCCTGAAATCGTCGTCAAGGTGAATGGCGTAGAGTCCAGGGATTGGACGTACGTCACCACAAAGCTTTCTGCGCTGGAGTCCGGGTACGCACGAGGGCAGCTTGTCGCGTCGGTTGAATCGGTCCTGGGGGGAGTGGCCCCCTTGGACTCGTGCACTATTTCGCCCTATCAGACCGCCTGGAAGCTGCATCTTCCGCTGGTTTGTCGCAATCCCGAGAAAGATAATTCTGCGTACGTTCAGGTGTTCTCAGACATTTCAATCGAAGGGGGAATTGCTGCAATTGCAGAATCAACCGCTCCTCCACCTGCAGGCAGCCCGAGTCTGAAATTGCTCGGTGCCGGGAGGGATGGTTCCTTTGTTTACGCTGCGGAGAGCGAAGCAATTACTGCATACCCCAACACGGTACCGTTATCGCTTTTGACACGAAACCGACTCGACGGCACGATCCAGTCAACCTTCGTCCCGCGGGCCCCTGGTACCGTTTCCGCGTGGTCTTCTCTTAATCCTGTGACCGTGAATCTCAATCTGACAACGCAGTGTCCCCATCTGGTCATGTCAGTAACGGACATGGGAGTACGGTCACCCTGCGTGATGATCAAATCACGCAACGGTCAAGAGTTGGAAGGGGATCTCTATCACATCCAGGGCCTGCTCATTTGGGTGGCGAAGCTCCCCTATCCCGAAATTGATCGGATCGATGCCACGGTCGTTCTGCAGGACGCTCGATACTTTACATTCGAAGTGGCCCCCCCCGCTGTTCCACCCCGTCCGCAGAGGCAAGGACGTCAATTTGAGTGAGCTCAGCGATATGCCGTCCGTGGTGTTCTACCAGGTGCGGATCACGCTTGGGATTAGTTGTGGCCATGAGTCATCGAAATAGTCATGGAAGCGTAATCTCTCACCGCAGTCGAAGTAACGCTGGTTAATCACTCACTTCGGGTGATTCGCAGGGATCTCCCCTGCATTTGCCTGGCTGAGGCGCAACGGCGAGAAGAAAGGATTCTCAATGACGGATGACGGAACTGGAGTCGCTTCAGGAACTCGGCGCCGTTGGCGAAAGCGAATTTTCCTGATCGTCGGGTGCGGCTGTCTGCTGCTGCTCGGAAGAGAGATGATCTGGGAAAGGCCGCTCGCCATAATCAGACTTCCCGAGCGAAGTCAGTTCACAATTCACAAGACGACAGTCGGTAAAGAACATTCCTACTACAAAGCACCGAGGGGCTTGACGTCGGCCGAAATCTGGGCCAATAAGTGGCTGACGCGGGTTAATCGACAAATTGCTGTGTCGAATCGCAATATTGTGTCTCGCACAACCTTGCCAATGATCCTTTTCTGGCACACTTTTGATTGGTCACGCCCGGTATCAGAGGCAACTCCCTTCTGGATGATTCTGACTGACGAACGAGGGTGGCGGACGGCTGGTGACTTAACTCAGATGCACGGTTCTTCCGGACGCCTGCCTGCCGGCTTTAGACCATTGGACCTGCCGCCATGTTTTGCCGTGGAAATGCCGTCATCCTCCGGGACGCTGAAAGTTGATCTTTTAAACAGTAACAAGAGCACGCTCGGAAGCTCGCAGATTTTCTATACTGTTCCCAAGGACCGATTGCAGAGCTGGAGTCCCCGCCAACTGCCAGCGAAAGAACAAGACGGCAATATGACCGTTGAATTGTTTCGGGTGAAAGCGGAATGGCCGGACCAGGAATTTACCAATTCGTGGCCCGGCGATGCTCTCAAGGTGGATCCGGAATACACCGTGACCGTGGATGGAAGGGTATCGAACGACTGGATCCCTTATACAGGTGGGGCACCTTTACTGGAGTCGGTGCTGGTCGTCAGCCAAGCCGAGGCGTACGTCGAATCGAACATCGGTGTTGTCGCACCACTGCAACACTGCACGATTTCGCCATTCAACGAGACCTGGAGA
>NZ_DASWWZ010000691.1:0-8253 GCF_036405755.1 Schlesneria sp. | reverse complement strand
TGCCATGCTGGACGTAGGGGCCACACACAGGACGACATTTTCCGGATCGACATCTGTGGCATTCGCGATGTACTCGAAGACTTCTGCTCCCGGCAGTTTACCCGACTCGAGCACCCCGACGACCTGGTCTGATTCTTCGCGATACCACAGTTTATCGAATAGGGGTTCCTTGGCGGCGACCGCGCGCATGGGACCTGAGCCCATCGCGAAGAATTTACCGACGTTAATTTGCCAGCCTGCATACTGACTGAACAGGCACGCCGCGACCGGAGCATCAGTCTCGACGGCAATGTGAGGCCAACCGATGTCACCGAGCGTGCCCGGCGTCAGCGACACGTCAGCCAAACCGGACATACAAATGGCTGCAAGAGCGATACCGGCCTCGATGCCTCCCTCCGACTCGACGCCGAAGTCAAGCAGCAGCCCATTATTTTCTACGTCGTGCCGCTGAATCCGGTAATCCTCTGGACTTTCATTGATATCTTCGATCAGTTGCGAGGCCAGGTCGTTCAATTGAAGGTTCATGCAATTGCCATAAAATTTTGACGAATGGATCAACGTGTGGAAAGTCCGCAACGGGATTCAATCCACGACGAATGAATTTGACGAGGCGCCAGCGAGATGCCCAGTTTGGTGTCAACGCCGACCGGTTATGAAAATGCTGGCGGTGACGTCGTTTCCGGAAGTGCTCCCTACGAACCCGCATTGTTAACAGGGAATATGCTTACGCGCTACAACGAGGACATGATACCATTTCCGCTCCAGAACGGTGAGCGCGCAGCGGTGTGAAAATTAATCCATCTGAAGAGACTTGTGCATGCTGGAACGCGATCCTAAGTACCAGACGGGTGAACCGGAAGGACCGAAACAATATGCTCCGCCTGTGATTATCAGCCGCGACACATATCGCGAGAATCGCATTCCTCCTGGGCAGTCGCGGACTCGCAAGTGGCCGGTCCTGCAATGGGGGCGGATTCCCGAGATCCCACCCGAAGAATGGACCCTGGAGGTCACAGGACTTGTCGAACGCCCCCTTCGATTCACGTACGAGGAATTCCGGGCTTTACCACGTGTCAAAGTCTTTTCTGACTTTCACTGCGTCACCCGCTGGTCGCGCCTGGGGAACGTCTGGGAAGGAGTCTCCGTTCAGGAGCTGATGAATCGAGCGGGGGTGAAGCCCGAAGCCAGATTTGTCGTTGCCCGGGGGAACGATGATGGCTGGACAACCAACATGCCGCTTTCAGACTTCCAGCAACCTGACGTCCTGCTCGCCGATACACATGACGGAGAGGCGATCAGCTTTGAACACGGGGGACCTGTGCGACTGGTCGTCCCCCTTCTCTACGCCTGGAAGAGTGCGAAGTGGTGTTCGGAACTGGTTTTCCTCGACCACGACCAACCGGGCCTGTGGGAGCAGCAAGGCTATCACAATCACGGTGACCCCTGGCTGGAAGAGCGGTTTGGTTCCGAAACGCTGCCACCCGGCTGGAATGAAGAAGAAAATATGTCCATCTAAGTGAAACGGTGCACATGCTCTTGGGCACGTACACCGTTTCGGTTTTCAACTACGGCCAGTGACAGCCAACAGGGAAACGACTTGCAGGAGCCTTCTGCCTGCTGACAGGGCAGATGCGATCCGCGGAAGTGTTCAGCGAGTGCGGGGCTCAGTGCTGCCACACGGCATCAGCAAGTCACCTATTTCTCGGTCGAATCCGTTGGTTCGGGAGGCACGTTTGCAGGTGGAACTTCCTCGACGTGCGTACTTTCCATCGCAATATGACCGCCACGAACAACCGCTTCGATTCCTTCGAGGGTCTCGGCCTGGATCAGTTCGCCAATCTCGGTGAAGGCTTGCCATCTGACGCCCAGCGTGTTGATGTAAGTTCCGATCGACATCAGCAGCATCTGCTGTGCGTTGACAACGTCAGCAAATCCGACGATATCCGGCTGTTGCTGGTGTCGTTCGTAAACACCGCGATAAGCGCGTGCCTGGTCCGGGAGGACGTGGTCCCGGTAGAGTTGAATGACATTACTCGCATTTGCGTATCGCTCGATCGCACCTGCCAGAGCCGCAGCGAGTTCATTCTGAACGCGAGCCGTTTCCTGCGAATTTTTGATCAGCGTCGCCTGGGCATTCATGATATTACCCTGGTTCGCGTCAAAGATCGGAATCGGAAGGCCTGCCTGAACGTTGTACGTCATTCGGTAGATCGGGGCCGTCGTATGGTCTTTCTGCAAGGCTACGTACAGGTCCAGGTCGGGAATCGGAGTGACTTCCTGGAGCCGCAGGTTGATTCGAGCTTGAGAAATCGAGTTCTGTGCCGCCAGCACGTCGGTGTGATTCGCCAGAATGTAAGGGAGCGCCACATCGTAGTTGACGACCGGAGTTCCCATTTCTGGTGAACCTTCCAGTTCCCCGATTTCGAGGTTTGGCATCCCGACTGTGGCCGCCAGTTGTCGCCACGCGGCGTCATAGCGATTGCGCGACTGAACCAGTGCGGTTCTCGCCTGGAAGGCGAGTGCACGCAACTGAATGGGTTCGTAAACAGAGACCAGACCTCCGCGAAGCTGGTCGAGCTGCACGTGGTAGACGTTGTCGGTAAACCGTACCAGTGCTTCGGTGATCCTGACGTTCTCGCGTGCAATCAGGGCGGCGAAGTAGGCACCTCGCACGCGGGTGATCAAGTCGACACGCGTTTTCTTCTGCATCAGTTCGGCGTTGAAGACGTCGACATTGCCGCGCGATTCGGCCAGCCCCAGCTTGCCAGCGGTCTTGATCTTCTGAGCGACGAAGCCCCCGATGTAGTTCGCGTTGGCGTTCGAACCGACGGTATCTGCCTGGAAGCCCACGATCGGGTTTGGCGCGAGCCCTGACTGGATCGCGTTTCCTCGCATGGCCACGATGTTCGCTTCGGCCTGGGCCATCACAGGATTCGACGAAAGAGCCATCGCCTGGAGTTCTTCCAGCGAATAGACTCGTTGCTCGTCGTAAGGGTC
The DNA here is from genome assembly GCF_036405755.1 of Schlesneria sp. NCBI lineage: Bacteria > Pseudomonadati > Planctomycetota > Planctomycetia > Planctomycetales > Planctomycetaceae > Schlesneria > Schlesneria sp. Next base: position 5,256 of record NZ_DASWWZ010000691.1, on the reverse strand, counting down.
CACCTGATTCGGGGCCACAGCGGGTAGCTCGGCGAAGTACTTTTCGATGTCCTTCGCCCGACTTTCCGCGTCTTCCGTATCCTGAGGGGGCAGCGTGACTACCGGGGCCTCTGCACCAGGCAACTCATTGGGAATTCGTAACCGTGTCGCCGCACCGTTCCTCCGGGGGGCAGCGACGGTGTTCTGAGCCAGCACGAGGTTCGAATCAAGAACATCAGCAATCGACTTCGCAGGTTCTTCTGCTTCGTCCGTCGAGTTGATTTGCTGGATCGACTGCTCAATTTTCTTTTCGACTTCCGCCACCGATGCCTCACCGGGATTCATCTCTGGCGCTTTTGCTATTTTCATGTATTCGGCTTCCCGCTGCGCCTTCTGTCGGGCTGCGATTGCGGTCGCCTGCGAGCGGGAGGGAATTGGATACGGTGTTTTCGAATCGACAGTGGTAGGTGTGATCCGTGATGCAACTCCTTCAGTCAGTCCCCCCTGCGAGGACATGCACCCGCTCAAGACAGACAGCGAGAGAAGTGAAATGGTGCCTGTGCGCCATTGAATTCCTGGTCGTCTACCTGAATTCACTTGGAATCCCCCCTTATCGACTTTAACGCAACTGATGCCAAACCTGGGTATGGCGATTGTACGATGGCTTCCCGATGTATCGACGACGCCGGAAACACGGCACAAATAAATCGGGGAACATCTCTATCAACGCGTTGGAAATCGAAGTTCGGCGAAAAGATGTAACGGTTGTTCCGTTTACGTGGGGTGTTCCGCCGGTGAGCCTGGGTAAGCGTGGCGGGGTTTTCCGATACTTCGTTTGAAGCCATGGCCTCCAAACGCGGGGTAGACGACTCAAAGCGGTGCAATTTTCAGGTTGTCAGGCGGATTCTGCCTGTTGGCGAGTGAGTTTCGCGTTTTTCTTGCCAATCCCCTCGCCAGGGAAAGGGAAAATACACCAGTACAGGCACTGACTCGGTGGACCGTACGAAAGAGCGTTTCGAAGTAGAAATCAAAAGCAATCAAAGCACTGAAGGCTTAGAAAATGCCGTGCAACGGTTGCCCGGGAGCGGCCAGTTCGTCGATTCGCTTCGTGACTTTCGGGTCTTCAATCAAGGGTGGAGCATGGTGTGGTTTGCGGCGGGCGTCGATCACCAGTGAGCCATGACAGCCCCAGTGTTTATCCTCGATGAAAGAGTCCAAACCGTCGATGTCCACCGCAGGGTTCGACCGGGTAAAGGTGACCCAGAGCCAATTCGACAGGTTCTGTGCAGAAAAGGCGCTGTCGTCGACGAGCACGATCAATGGAAAGGGAGCCAGCATTTCCATCAGCGGGGTGGACTCGGAACAGAACTGATCAAGCCGTGGCGTCGGTGTGGAGCCCGCGTTGCTCTCGACCACCAGCACACCTGGCATCACGATGCGGGGATTCTTGAACCTGTCCGGCAAACGGAAGTCTGAGGGGAACTCTGTTCCCAGGCTTCGACGTGGTTTGCCCGCGGCTGCGATGACAACTTTCGACCCTTGGTTGAAGCCACCGCCGGTGTAATCGAGTGTGTCGATTGTCGTTCTGGTCTGGAAGTGCAGGTCCCTCGTCCAATCGACTCGTTCCAGTACATGCCGGAAATAGGCGAGCATATCATGGATATCGAGCTCTGGACGGTCCTCGTGTGCAACGATGAAAAGGTACTTCGCAAGTGAGAGCTGGCCCTGCCCCAGAATGGCGTTGCCGACCGTCAGCAGCTCTTGTGGCGTCCGTTCGGAGGCGTATGGAACATATCGTTCACTGCCAATGGCCAAAAGAAGCGGATGGACGCCCGCGGCATCAACGGCGTGGATTGCTTTGACCCCCGGAAGCACTGTCGGGATGATCGGGCCAGTGATTTCATGAATGATCTCGCCAAACGACGTATCTTCCTGCGGTGGCCGACCCACCACGGTGAATGGCCAGATGGCTCCGTCCCGATGGTAGACGTGATCGACTTCAAGATACGGAAACTGGTGCTGAAGGCTGTAATAGCCCAAATGATCGCCAAACGGACCTTCCCGTTTGGTACGACTGGGATCGATCGTTCCCGAGATGCAGAAGTCTGCGTCAGCATAGATGGGCAACTTGCCCTCCTGACAAATCATGCGAACGGGGCGCCGTCCCAGGGCGGCAGCGAATAGCAGTTCCGACAGTCCTTCGGGCAGCGGCATCACGGCTGACAGCGTCATCGCGGGAGGGCCCCCGACGAAAATATTGACCCGCAGCTTCTCTCCCCGCCGGACCGCCGCAGCGTGGTGCACGCCGATACTGCGATGAATCTGGTAATGAAGCCCGACTTCGCGGTTGGGAACGTAGTCATTTCCAGCGATCTGCACACGGTACATCCCCAGATTGGAATTTTTGAACCCGGGATGATCGGGATGCTCTGTGTAGACCTGCGGCAGGGTAATAAAGGGCCCCCCGTCATCAGGCCAGCTTCGCAGTTGTGGCAACTGGTCCAGGGTTGTCTCATTGGCGAGCACGGGGCCACGACGGGTTCGCCGGATCCACATCGACCACAGTGTGGCGGGAACGGACCCGTATCTCCACGGGCGACGGGCGAATTGGCCGGGATCAATTTTCAGTTCCACCAGACGCCGTACGGCGTCGAGCGAGTCGCGGAACATGAAACGGGTTCGTTCCGATGTGCCGAACAGATTTGAAACCATGGGAAACCGGCAACCTTTCACTCGTGTGAAGAGCAACGCCGGGCCATTGGCTGCGTAGACACGCCGCTGGATTTCTGCCGCTTCGAGATTGGCGTCGATCTCTGTGTCGATTCGGACAAGGTGACCGTTTCGCTGGAGATCCTGCACAGCATCATGGAGACTTCGGTAACCCATACGTCGATCGACTTCTTTCAAGAACGGTGATCATTTCGCCCAACGACATCAGCCCTGCTGGACAATGACTCATGTCATACGCGCTGGCCAGTCAGTGGCCGTTCGCACAAAATCGTAAAGCACTCTCACTTTGAGGACTGTGGGGGCGAACTGTTACCCGCTTCCTGGGCTGTATCTGCGTGGTTCGCCAGTGCTTGCGAGAACCGTGCCAGCAGGTCTTCGACCCGACGGGCTTCCGGGGGAGAGAGCGTCTGTTCTCCGAAACGAACTTGATAGAACAGTCGGGAAATCTCGTTGGGAAATCCGTCGATCCCTGCGGAACTCAGTTCTGATGCATACGTCCGCGAAACGAGGTCCGCAAACTCGCTCTGTGTCTGGCTGGGGCCACGGTTCAGCCCATGCCTGTTCAAGAGCTTGATGAAGCGTTCGTAGAACTCGACAATGCGATACTTCTGCTGCGACCGACGGCCCGATTGACCTCCCCACCAGGTTCGAATCGCATTGAGGATTCGGCGGTATATCCAGTGCAGTCCGACCAGCGCGAGCATGAGCGCCAAGGCAAACAGACCACCGCCAATGCTGAACCACTGTTCGCGATTTCTGAGCAACTCGACAAAGGCTTCGAGAGCGGATTGGGGTGACGCAATCAGTTTTCGGAACAGCGTGAGCAGTGACATCGCAAGTTCACGCATCGGCTTGTAAATGGACTCTTCCTGACGATCGAGCGACATGTTGAGGATGTTTTCGGACCATAAGCCAGCGAGGGTCGACTGCATTTCAGTCCAGATCGAACCTTTTTTCGCTGACATTGCGGCAATGCTGATGGATCGTTCTGCTGCCGGAGTGGCATCCAGCGTCGTCCAGCCGTTGTCATCAATCCATGCTTCGACCCACGCATGGGCGAATCGTTGCTGAACCTCAAGCCATTCCCCCCGGTCGGGGTTAGGAATCCCCCCTTTGTATCCGGTCACGACTCGTGCTGGAATCCGTTCCGCACGCAGCATTAACGCCAGTGCGGTCGCAAAATATTCGCAGTGTCCCGCTTTTCGGTTGATCAGAAAATCCTCAACCGGATCAATACTGGGGTCCACGATCGACAGGTCCAGCGAGTATCGGTACTCGCCCGAATCGCGTAGATGTGATTCCAGAGCCTGGGCGATTTCCATTTTGGTCAGTTCGCGCGGGGTTTGATCCCCTTCCGCTTTGCGAAGTCGCTCTTCTTCCTCCTCGACGATCCGGTGAGCGATCCCCTTCAACTGATCCATCTTCTTGGGAAGTCGGGAAGCTTTGTCGAGATACCGCGTGCGCAGATAGGTGTTTCGAATCGAAGGTTTGACCGGTTGCTGGTAGTGAAGTGGGGTTTTTTCGGGCAACCCCGAGAAAACGCTATAGGCGACCGGGCCTGTTTCCGATTTCGGGTCACTGCGCATTACGATGTCGGTCATCTCGTTCAGATTACCGTACATCTGACGCCGTGCATCCAGGACCATCAACGGATGTCCCATGCAGAAGAGGACCTGCGAGTCGTTGGTGTCACGTTGGATTTGCTGTTCGATGTCCCATGCAGCATCAGACCGTTCGAATGGCTTGCGATGCAGGCCATCCAGGGAATCAGATGACCACATTCCGCTGTTGTAGTGAGTGAGAATTGTCGCGCGAAACAGCGGTTCGACCAAACCCAGGCGTTCAGCGTATTCCTGTGCAGAAAGGACTTTTCGAGACTTCAGATCGACGATCTGAATCTCGAACACCCGATCGAGACTTTCGAGAATTGGCCCCAGATCACCCAGCCGAATGGAACTTGACAGTCCGGTTTTGCGGCTGGTTGCGGGCAGTCGGTCGGGATCGTTATTCAGTGTGACTGATGCCCCGCTCCAGACGCGGGGAATGAAGGCAAAAAATGCCGCGCTGACCACCAGTGCCGAGCACGTTGTTAACAGAACTCCGGTGACGAACCGTGCCGTCAACCACTGTGCCCCCCCCTCGTGCTGAACGCTTCCGTGGACTTCACTCTGCTGGGGTGTCCCGTTTGTCGACGGAAGCTGGGCAGTGGGAGGTGCGCCAGTCGCTACTGCAAACCGGATCTGCTCTTCTTCTTTGAAATGCTGTTCTGCGCGCCACAGTGAAAAGATTGACAGTGTCCAGACCGCTCCAAACGTGTAGAGCAACGCACAGAAACCAAACCAGCCCTTCGTCGTCAGGACCGAGGCGACGGCGAGCTGCAGAATTCCCAGAGCCATCAGAAACCAGTACAGCCGCACGGTCTTCTGTTGAAAGAGGACGATCCAGGTGGCGTAAAGCAAAAGATGCGTCCCGGCGAGCAATTTTCCTTCGTGGTTTTCACTTGAGAACTCATACCCGGTCGCAATCAGAGCCGCGATCCCCAGGAGA
>NZ_DASWWZ010000690.1:0-5424 GCF_036405755.1 Schlesneria sp. | reverse complement strand
TGACCTGGACAGCCTGAAAGTAGGCACCGCCCCGTACTTGATGAATGGCCTCGGTCTGTGGCCCGATGTCATCATCGATCAGCACTTCCTGCAAAAGGGCCGATTCAATCGTTTGGCTCTGGCGACTATTGATCACCCGGACCTGCTGGGAATTGGTATCGACGAAGAAACGGCCGCCATCGTGCGCGGCCGCGAATTCGAAGTGATTGGAAGCAATAATGTGACTGTCATTGACGGTCGCCGGGCCAGTCGTGAAGAACTGACCCAGGGAGCAGCCGCAGCGGTGCGGAATCTATCAGTGCACGTCCTCCGTGCGGGGATGAAGTTTAACCTCGATGATAAAAAGTAGTTCAATGAAGATTGTAGAAGTTGAAGTTGTTCCACTGACGGGTGCGACGGTTGATGGTGGATGGCCGCAAGGTCATGAACCGCAGGAAAATCTCCACACGCTGGTGCAGGTCAAAACCGACGAAGGGCTGTACGGATGGGGAAGCTGTTTTACCTCCGGCACGCTGGTTGAAGGAGCCGTCGCACTTTTGTGGCCCCTCCTGAAAGGTCAATCGGCCGTCGAGCCGGAACGCGTTTCCGAGCTGCTGCGCCAGTCCAGTTTCTGGCAGGGACGCGGGGGATCCGTCGAACACGCCATCAGCGGTCTCGATATCGCCTTGTGGGACATCATGGGCAAAGCCTGTGGCCAGCCGGTCTCACGCCTGCTCGGCGGTAATTACCGTCAGCGGATCAAGCCCTACGGCTCCATTCTGTTCGACGAACCCGAGGCACTGAAGACAACGTTGCAAAGCGTTGTTGAACGTGGATTCAAAGCGATCAAGATGGGCTGGCGGCCCTTCGGACGCCGCAGCCGCAAGTTTGACGAAAAGCTTGTCCAGACCGCGCGTGATACCGTCGGCGAACATGTTGAGCTGATGGTTGATGCGGGGGGAAGCGAACAATTCTGGCCGCACGGAACCAACTGGGCCCGTGAAACCGCCATCATGCTCGCCGACTACGATATCACCTGGTTCGAGGAACCTCTGCCACCCGATGACATCGAAGGATTTATTGAACTGACACGTGTTTCCCCCGTGCCGATCGCCGGGGGCGAAGTCCTCACGCGACGCCAATCGTTCACTCCATGGCTGGAACGACGCGCCGTGGACATCATCCAGCCAGACGTCACCAAGAACGGCGGTCTGACAGAATCTCGCCGAATTGCGGCGTTGGCCTTCGATCACAACGTGACCGTCGTCCCGCATGGTTGGAATACCGCTGTCGGCCTCGCAGCCGACTTGCAGTTCTCGGCGGCGATCCCCGTGGCACGGTATGTCGAGTACCTGACCCCCTGTGCTTATATCGAAGAGCTTCCGACCAGTCCCTTCCGAATCGATGCGGAAGGCTCCCTGGAAATTCCAACCACCCCGGGTCTGGGGATCGATATCGATCTGGAAAAACTGAAAAAGTTCAGCGGGAAGCGAACCGTCTTCAAGTAGCCGACCACGCGATCCTCTGCTCCCCTGGATCCAGAGCGGTACGGTCGAGTCTCAAGACAAGCCAGCGACGTAGACGCCTCCTTTCGCCCCAAGGTCGGAAGGAGGCGTCTGTCATTGGATTTCGGAATTCCACAATCGTCTGCCGATTCACGCCTCCATCGAAGGTTCCGATCCAATCTTGTGGACCCTGCGGAACGCACGACTTTTCAATCCGGCGATCAGCGTTAATCCGGATCGCTCTCTTTCAAGGCCATTACCGCGATTCGGGAATCGGACCAATCGCGACGGCTGGCTCGCCTTGCACAGGTCCCCGGACGGCCCCATCGTGACAGGTTTTCTGAATAATTTTCAGTATTTCGCGGTTCGAGTTCTCTTGGCCACATGCGTATCGGAACAGCACAGCGAACCGCTGTGGCACTCGTTGCTCGTTTCAAAGGCAGTCGACTCCACATCGGACACGTCTGCCGCCGCCTATTTCCGCCGCGGAAACGGTCATTACTCCAGACTGCGGCGAAATTTGCGGTTGGCATGATGATCCGGTTTCTGCTTGAATACGTTACGGACCAAATAGAGAGGGTTGGAACTGACACGGCAATCTGTGCAGACCCCGAATGACCTGCTACGATGCGGTGTCGTATGGGTTTGAGCGATAACCCGCGGATCAGTTATCCGGCTGAACGATATTGTTGAGTTACTGGTGAAAGTGATTCGCCCGCTCTTGATCGGCGAGCCTGAAATAAGACGAGGTTGGCGTAGAAAATGGCAAGCACACTACAAGCTGCTCCCGCAGTTCGACGAACGGAATCCCCACAGGCGGCTGACGTTGCAAATCCCACGGATGAGGTCTCAGACGTTACCGTACCAGCCATCGATCCACAGGAAATGGACGAATGGCTGGAGTCGGTTGACGACCTGCTGCATCGCTATGGGCCGGAAGCGCTGAGTCAGCTCCTCACGCAGCTCTATTCACGAGCCCAGGCACAAAACGTCCCCGTTGTGCCTGCACTGACGACCCCTTATGTCAATACAATCCCGCCGGAAGCGGAACACCCCTTCCCTGGCGACCGCGATATCGAGCGACGACTGCGGAGCATCATCCGCTGGAACGCCATGGCGATGGTCGTGCGAGGCAATCAGAACGGTTCCGGCGTCGGCGGACACATCTCTACGTTCGCATCGTCGGCCGTTCTCGTCGAAGTCGGATTCAACCACTTCTTCCATGCCCCCACCGCCGACCACACGGGCGACATGGTTTACTTCCAGGGACACTCATCACCTGGGATGTACGCTCGGGCCTTCGTGGAAGGACGCCTCACCGAAGAAAACCTGAACAACTTCCGCCGAGAACTTCCTCGCGGCCAAGGGCTTTCATCTTACCCACATCCGTGGCTGATGCCCGATTTCTGGCAGTTCCCTACGGTATCCATGGGTCTCGGTCCGATCTGCTCGATCTATCACGCCCGTTTCCTGCGCTACGTTCAGCACAGAAATCTGCTTGAGACATCAAAATCACGCGTCTGGTCCTTTATTGGCGACGGTGAAATCGACGAACCAGAAACCCTCGGCGCAATCTCGATGGCCTCGCGGGAAAAGCTCGACAATCTGACGTGGGTCGTCAACTGTAACCTGCAGCGACTCGACGGTCCCGTCCGCAGCAACGGCAAGATCATTCAGGAACTCGAAGGAATCTTCCGCGGAGCGGGCTGGAACGTCATCAAGATTGTCTGGGGAAGCGAATGGGACGCACTGTTCGAAGCCGACGAGAAGGGCCTGCTTGCCAAGGCACTCGCCGAAGTTGTCGACGGACAATTCCAGAAGTACAGCGTCGAGTCGGGCGAATTTATTCGCAAAGACTTCTTCGGACGGCATCCTGAGCTGTTGAAGCTGGTCGAAAACCTGACCGACGAGCAGATTCGTAATATGCGACGCGGTGGACATGACGCCTTGAAGGTCTACAACGGCCTGCGAGCAGCCGTCGAATTCAAGGGTGCTCCGACCGTTGTCCTCGCCCATACCATCAAAGGTTTCGGTCTCGGTAGTGAAGCGGAAGGCAAGAACACCGCTCACAATACCAAGGGACTCGCAGAAGCCTCACTGCTGGCGATGCGAGATCGGTTCGAGCTGCCGTTTACCGATGAGCAGGCAAAGTCCGCGATCTTCTACCGACCACCGGCAGACAGTCCCGAGATGAAGTACCTGCACGATCATCGCAAAAAGCTCGGTGGATACCTGCCCGCACGGACTCCGACCAAAGATCGCCTGGCCATTCCCGATGTCGCGACCTTTGTCGAAACGATGAGCGACGCCGGCAAGGATCGTTCCACGACCGGGGTTCTGGGAACCATTCTTCGCGTGCTGATGCGAGATAAGAACATCGGCAAGCGGATCGTTCCCATCATTCCCGACGAAGCCCGTACCTTCGGGATGGAAGGCTTGTTCCAGACTTACGGAATTTATTCCAGCAAGGGACAGCTTTACACCCCTGTCGATGCCGGCTCGGCCATGTCGTACAAGGAATCGACCACAGGCCAGGTGCTGATGGAAGGGATCAACGAAGCCGGAGCAATGGCCTCGTTTGTCGCCGCAGGAACGGCTTACGCCAATATTGGCCTGAACATGGTTCCCTTTTACACCTATTACTCGATGTTCGGCTTCCAGCGAGTCGGCGATCTGATCTGGCTGGCAGCAGACTCACGCTGCAAAGGCTTCCTCTGCGGTGGAACTTCGGGTCGCACGACGCTCAACGGCGAAGGATTGCAACACGAAGACGGTCACAGCCAACTGATCGCATCGACTGTTCCAAACCTGCTCGCCTACGATCCAGCCTACGGTTATGAACTGGCCGTCATCGTTCAGGATGGTCTCCGACGGATGTACGCCGAAGGGGAAGACATCCTCTACTATCTGTCGGTTTACAACGAGTCCTATCAGATGCCTGACGCGATGCCGAAAGGCGTCGAGACTGGCATCGTCAAGGGTCTCTACCCGCTGGATCCCGCGGTCCCTGCCAAGAAGCGAGCCACTCGGCCGCAGCTTCTCGGAAGTGGCCCGATCCTCCGCGACGTCATTCGAGCCCAGAAAATTCTCGCAGAGAACTACGGTGTCGAAGCCGACGTCTGGAGCGTGACCAGTTACAACGAGCTGAAACGAGATGCCCAGGCAGCCGCACGCTGGAATCGCCTGCATCCCGATCAGAAGCCTAAGGCCAGTTACCTGGAACAGACGCTGGCAGGTCTCAAGGGTCCATTCATCTCTTCGAGCGACAACGTTCAACTGGTCGCGGAACAGATTCGGCCCTACATGCCGGGACAGTATATCGTCCTGGGCACTGACGGATTCGGCCGCAGCGACACTCGCGTTACGCTGCGACGGCACTTCGAAATCGATGCTGAGTGTGTGGTCTACACCACCCTGGTCGCACTCAGCCGCGAAGGTCAGTTCGATGCCAAGAAACTGCCCCAGGTTCTGAAAGACCTGGGAGTATATCCTGATAAGATCGACCCCGCCATCGCTTGATCGGATTGAGTGAGACACCCCTTGCTGAGCCCGCTTCGACGGGCTCAGCAGGTTGGGACGCTTCATCCCGCTCAATGCTGAAATCCACAGAACGCCCGGTTGCTAAATTTTTTGAAGTGCACATGACCTTTGTGCGCCAGATGTCTGAAATACGTTGTCATGGGCACCGCCCCACTTATAGAGATCACGAGACTTCCGATGACCATCGAATTCAAAGTCGAACAACAACTATTGGGTGACGGCATCAAGAGTGCCGATGTTGCCTCTGTGATCGTCGCTGTCGGCGACACAATCGAAGCGGGCCAGATCGTGATGGAGCTGGAAACGGAAAAAGCAGTCATGGAACTGCCTTGTCCGCATGCAGGTACCGTCACCAAGATTCTGGTGAAAAAGGGAGACACCGTGAAGCCGGGACAGGCCG
>NZ_DASWWZ010000689.1:0-14793 GCF_036405755.1 Schlesneria sp. | reverse complement strand
AATTGATTGATCGTGCAATTGAAATCACGAGCAAGCGGACCCTGGTCGCAAATTCGCATTCTCCCTGGCAGATTTTTCACTGCATTCTGGCGCTGCGCCATGACACCGTATTGCGACTCGGTGACAAGAAAGTCAACGCCATCCAGTGGCTGTCGACGACGGAACCTCAGTTCGACAACCAGCCATGGATGTTGCTGACCAGTCATGGGGCCAAGTTTCATCCCTATACCCGCATCTACGCCTTCGAAGGACATCCCTCGCAGTTTCTGGCGCTGTTGTCTCATTCGAATCTGCCACTTGACCACGAATTTCGCGTGCAGGGAAAGACCGTCACGCTGAATGATCTGGTCAACAATACGATGAAGGAAGTCAACACCAACGAAGAAGTGACCTGGGTGTTGTGGGCACTGCAACATTTTCTGAAGCCCGACGCCACCTGGTACAACCAGCACAATGAACCCTGGAGCATCGAACGACTGGTCCAGATTGAAACCAGTCAACCCGTCGTAGGGGCTCCTTGTGGTGGGAATCATCGGCTCTACGCCTTGACCCGCGCTCGCGACAAGTACCTGCAGAATGGCGGACGGTTGCGTGGGGTTTGGTTGCAGGCCGATCAGCGAATCAAGCAGCACATTGAAATCGCCCGGTCGCTGCAGAATTCGGACGGCAGTTTCTCCAGCGAATCCTACAAAGGACCTGGTTATACCCCGGACGTGAACAAGCGGTTTAACACCACCGGGCACACGATGGAGTTCCTTTCTGCAAGCCTCCCGAAAGAACGACTCAATGAGCCCTGGGTGCGTAACGCTGTCTGGACGCTGTCGCGTGAACTGATCCTCCAGCGCGATGCCCAAATTGATTGTGGTCCGCTGTTCCACTCGCTGAATGCACTGATTCTTTACCGGGAACGAATCTCGCCAAAGCATCAGGGTGCAGAAGAAACGATTCAGACGCCACCCCTGCTGCGGGAAGCAAAAGTCCCTCGTGCAGAGACGAGTCAGAATTCCGAGTCCCGTCTGAAAGTGACTCCGAAGCTCGAAACGGAGCCCAAGAGTATCAGCGAAGTGGCGTCAAAACCGAAGCTGACGTTCGCAGAAGCAGCGAAAACGTCGACCCACGCAACCAGTGAAACGGGACTTCCTGCTCTGGCACTGACCCCGTCATTGCTCGGTTCTTCGAACGCTCCGCAGACGACCATTGATTCCGACAAACTGTCCGGAAGTTTCTCGAAGGTGGCTGCTGCAGGACTTGATCAGCCTCCGGCGTCCCAGGCAGGCCAACCCAAGGCGACGTCCAGGTACGAGATCCCCAAATGGACCGCACGGCGCGTTTCCATTCCCCGGATCCTCCAGCAGAACTTCTCGGTCGCGGATGACGAATCGTTCGAGATTCCCGTCGTCCGCAGTGAGGTCCAGGTCGGTCCGATTGCTCCACCGCTGTTGTCGCAGGAGAATGGTTGCGGTAGTGCGGCACCTAATCAGTTGCCTCTGCCTGCTGATCTATTGGCTGACGAGCCCGCCTCCGCGATTCAGCCTGCAAATCAACAGTAGTCGTTTCGCGACGCAAGCGACTTTGCCCGCGGTGTGCTGCTCGTGTGTGGACTGACGAGAATGCCGCTCTGCACGAACGGCTGATGAGAACGATGCGTCAGTTCGGGAAAATGATACGTGGATGCAGGCGGCTGGTGGTAAAGTCAACTTCGCCGATCCCGATCAACACTTCATCTGCATCGACCAGTGCAGCGCGTGGAACGCAGGCGGGTTCACTCGTCTGAAGTGGTCCCCCCTCTTCAAATACCGAGAGGGGGATTCCCAGTCGGATCGCCTGGCCTCGCCGAACAGACACGGTCTCCTGCGGGCTGAGCACACGTTGCGGCAAGTGCTGAGCGATTCTGAGTGCAGGCTGAAGGCTGGCTGCGATCGTTTCGGGTGTCAGAGAGTCCAGTGTGATGGCGTCACGGACTTCGAAAGGGCCGACGGCCGTGCGACGTAACTTCGTCATCACCGCACCACAGCCAAGGCGATGACCCAGATCGCGGCCGATCGATCGGACATACGTTCCGCTGCCGCACTCAATCTCCAACTCGATCCCCGGCAACTGAAATTCCGTCAGCCGGAGAGAATAGACGTCGACGGGCCGGGCTTCGATTTCGACTGTTTCCCCACGACGTGCCAGGTGATACGCCCGTTCTCCCTTCACATGAACGGCCGAGAACTGCGGGGGAACTTGCGCGATCCGGCCTGTGAACAAGGGTAGCAGACGGGTAATGTCATCTTCAGTGAGATGAGTCCATTCGCCCCCGGCGTCGACCGTTCCAGTGATATCATCGGTGTCGCTGGTTTTGCCGAGCTCAAATCGCGCCAGATAGCGCTTACGCCCTTCCTGGGCAAGGGTCACCAAGCGAGTTGCGTGTCCGACACAGACCACGAGAACGCCAGTCGCCAAGGGGTCGAGCGTTCCTGCATGTCCGACCTTCGCGGGCCTGACCAGTCGATCGACATGGTTCACAATCTCGCGGGAAGTCAGCCCCTCTGGCTTGTCAATGTTGAGTACGCCGCAATAGTTCATCTGGTCTTTTCAAACAGGACGGGGATGGCAACGACCGCCAGACCCAAACACAAAGTGAAGTCGGGATATTATTGAACCGAGCCGATTTGCCCAACCACAGCGACTCAACAATCGCGTGCATAGCGTAAGTCTGTACACTCGTTCCCGCAGGAGAAGAGTTCGGATTGAGGAGCGGTTTGCAGAATCGAACTGTTTCATTCGAGTCGCTGCGCACCCGCCTCGCGGAAGACAATTCTCCATCAAGGCGGGGTGCGTATGGGGACGGACGTGACACGGGACCTGGCAAGTTCTTCGACCCGTTGCGTTGTGAGTTGAGGAGTGCAATTCCGGTCGGCAGAGAATCTTAATTTCACGCCGCGTGGCTCAAAGTCGGGGGTGACGACCGGGAAATCAAGCGATATCCTGACTGTGTGGTTCCGCTCATGAAATCTCAGAATCTGGCTGGAAGTGAGTCGCATGCTGGAAATCCAACTTCGTCAGCAGTTGTCGAAGGTCGCACTGCGCCGGGGCCGATTATGGATGTGGCGGCGACTCACCTGGTCCTGGGCTGCATTCGCAGTGCTTGTTGCCCTTTGGGCGATTGCCGGGCGTCCGTTCGTTCCGGGATCAGTCTGGTTTTTTGCGGCCCTGCTTGTCGCGACGGTCGTGTGGATTCAGTCACGCTACTTAGGGACGTCGAAAGTTGAAGTTGCTCGCAACATTGAACAGGCCTTTCCGGAACTGAACTCTCGCCTGCTGGCCGCTCTGGAGCAATTCCCGGAAGTGCAAACGGGCCGGCTCAATGTGCTGCAGCGTCAGGTGATCTCCGAAGCCGTGCACCATGCCCGGATGAATGACTGGACCGAGGCGGTGCCTCCCCGGCAGATGCGCCGAGCCATCCTCAATCAAACCGCCGCAATGGCGGCGTTCGTCATCGTCGGCTTGATGGCAACGCAGGGGGCGAACAGGTCCGTTGCAGCGATTTCCAGCAGTGACCGTGCCGTCGAGAATGTGGCAGGGGAACCGCCGGTGACCGTCGAACCGGGTGATGCCGAGCTGGAGCGGGGAAGCAGTTTACTGGTACTGGCACGTTTTCAGGGGACACCTCCCGCCGATGTGCACGTCATCTGGAAGGGTGAGGATGGAAATGAAACAAGACTCGCTCTGGCAAAGAGTCTCGACGACCCTGTTTTTGCGAGTCGTCTGCCGGTCGTTAAAGAGGATATCACTTATCGGATCGACTTTGATGGCAATCAGACGAAAGGCTACCGCATCACTGTCTACGATTTGCCTGCGCTCGTTCGATCGGATCTGAGTTTCGAGTATCCCAGCTATACGCAGCTTCCCGCGAACACACTTGAGGATGCTTTCGATGCCTCTGTCGTAGAGGGGACACGAATCTCGATTTCATGCCACGTGAACAAGAGTCTTGTCAGTGCACGCCTTGTTTCGGCAGATGGAACAACATTGACTCTCGAGGCTGATCCTGATCGGCCGCGCTCCTATCGTTGCAGTTTCATTCCGGAAGGCCGGGTGCGGCTGAAGCTGGAACTGACCGACGATGCGGGCCGAAAAAACCGCGATCCCGAAGAGTTTCGAATTGATGTCGTTCCGAATCGCGCGCCAGATCTCAAACTGGTTTTTCCCGGGAAAGATGTCAAAGTCTCACCGTTAGAAGAAGTTGCTCTGGATGCAACCGCGATCGACGACTTTGGCCTGCTCGAAGTTGGTTTGGTGGTGCAGATGCCGGGACGCGAACCGGTCACGCTGCCGCTGGGACGTGAACTGAACGGCGGTCAGCAACATAAGCTTTCCTCTCTTCAGCGACTGGAAGACTTTCGGGTGCAGCCTGACGAGTTGATGACGTACTACCTGTACGCGGATGATTTCGGACCGGATGGTCAGCGACGTCGCACCAGTGGTGACGTCTTCTTCGCAGAAGTTCGGGCCTTCGACGAGATTTACCGTCAGGTTGACCAGCAGGGGGCGGGAGAGATGCAGAACTCTCAAAAGCCCCCCGAATCACTCGCGAAACTCCTTGAGCTTCAGAAGCAGATCATTGTGGGGACCTGGAAAGCCGTCAGGACTCCCGATCCCACATGGTCGCCGAAGCTGGAACAGGAAGTTCAAACCTTGCACGAAGGTCAGTTGCAGGCCGCACGCAAACTGCAGGCACTTCGCGAGCGAATGACGCAGCCGCAATTGCAGCCGATTTTCTCGACCATTTCCGACGGGATGGAAAAAGCGAGCGGCGAACTGGAACGTGCGGTGACTTCGCAGAATGTTCAACCGTTGACTCCCGCGACTGCCGCGGAACAACTCGCCTATCAGGGGCTGCTCAAGCTGCGCGCCAAAGAACATCTGCTGATGCAGTCCAAGGCCAAAGGAAGTGGTCAACAGAACGAAGAAAAAGAACGGCTTGATCTGGAGTTGAAGCAGTCCAAAGACCGCTACGAATCGGAAAAAGCTGCAAAGCAACAGGAAAGCAACGTCAATCGTGAAGCCCTTGCGATTCTGGACCGACTGAAGGAAATGGCTCGTCGCCAGGAAGAACTTAACCAGCAGTTGAAAGACCTCGATGCCCAGGCGCGACAGGCCAAGACTGATGCGGATCGAGAGGAAATCGAACGACGACTCAAGCGATTGCGCGAAGAGCAGCAGCAGATCCTGCATGACACAGACGAACTGCGAAACAAACTGAATCAGTCAAACCAGCAGGAGACGGTCGCTGAAACCAAACAGCAATTGGAACAGACTCGCCAGCGGATGGTCGAAACGGCCGAAAAACTGCGTGAGGGGCAGCTCTCTCAGGCTCTCAATGCCGGGACGCGGGCCGAGCGTGAACTGAAGCAGATGCAGGAAGATTTCCGCAAGCAGACAGCGGCTCAGTTTGCTGACGCCATGCGTTCGATGCGTGAAGAAGTTCGACAATTGGCCGAACGCGAGAAAGAGCTTGCGCAAGAATTGGCTCAGTTGTCGGATGACTCGAGCCGTACTCTGCGACAGTCACAGCAGCGGTCTCAGTTACAGGCCGAGTTTCAGCAACAGCAGCTCCGTGCAAACGAGATTGTGGATCACGCCAAACAAGTTGTCGAGCAGTCCGAAACGTCTGAGCCGCTGTTATCCAGGCAGTTGTATGACATGCTCCGCTCGACCCGCGAATCGAAACTGGATCAGGCGCTCTCAGCCACACAGCAACTGCTGAAGCAGGGAATCCTGCCTGAAGCATCGAAGGCCGAAATGCAGGCTCAGGCGGGGATCGATCAACTGAAGAAGGGGATCGAAAAGGCGGCTGAATCGGTCCTTGGAAATGAGATCGATTCGCTAAAACGCGCCCGCAGAGAACTGGCCGCTCTGTCGCAACAGCTTGAGGAAGAAATTCGTGCCAATACCAGACAGTCACAAGACCCTGGTCCGTCCGGCAAGTCTTCGACCGCTGATGGCAACAACGATGGGAACGAGAAGACGAACGAGTCAGCGGGGCAAAGGGGACCGGACGGTGGCAAGGGGGCGGGAGCGGACGCAAAACCCGGCGAAGGGACGGAACCGGGAGAAGGCCAGCAGCCTGCTGGCGAAGGGGCTCAGGGAGTAGGAGAGAGTCCGGGTGAGTCCGGTGCGCAGCCCGCTGCCAGTAGCGGTGATGGTCAGAGCCCACAGGGTGAAGCGGGTGAAGGTCAAGGAAGTGGTGAAGGGGAGTCGCGACCGGGTGGACAGGGAGGCGGACGGCCGTCGGGTGAGCAATCTGATCCGAAGGGATCTGACAGTCAACGTCCTTCGCTGCGGCAATCTTCCGCCAATTCGCGGTCACAGAAACCATCAGGAAGTCCACGTCCCGCTCCGGGGAACTCGCAAGAGGGGGGAGAAAACTCTGAAGGTGGAGGCAGTGGCGGGAACAGCCAGGGGGGCGGACCGCTCACGGGTGGTGACTTCACGGAATTCAATGAGCGACTGCGCGATGTCGAATCGATGATCGGCGATCCCCGACTTCAGTCTGAAGTTCAGAAAGTTCGTGACCGCGCACGGAGTGCCCGAGCCGAATTCAAACGGCACACGACCACACCCAATTGGGACTTCGTGCGGTCATCTGTGCATCAGCCCATGATCGAGCTCCAGCAGCGGCTGGCCGATGAAATAGCCAGGCAGGAATCGCCCGAATCTCTGGTCCCCGTCGATCGGGACCCCGTGCCGACCCGCTATCGAGATCTCGTGCGTGGTTACTACGAACGGTTGGGAACAGGAACCGAAGAGTAGTCTGAACCTGCCTTTCCCCAGGACTTGCCGAGATGGAACAGAGCGATGACTGAGCTTGAAGAAATTGTTGTGGAAGAAACGATCGTGTCGACGGCGAAACCCGCACCCGTCACCCGGACCCGGCGCCAGCCCCAATATTCGGTGATCGTTGAGGATGATGATCTGCACACGTTCGCCTACGTGATCGATGCGCTGAGCCGTATCTGTGGACACACCGTAGAAGAGGCTTACCGACTGGCTCTCGAGATTGACTCCAAGGGCCGGGCGGCGGTCTGGACCGGGGCGATGGAAGTTGCTGAACTGAAGCGTGATCAGATCATCGGATTCGGGACTGATATTTACGCGTCCAAGCCTGCCTCCTTTCCCTTGGGCTGCTATATCGAGCCCGTGGCCTGAAGTCGGGGATTGGTCCAGAATCACTTCGGGGCGTGATCGGGTTTCATCCGTTCACATGCTCCGCTAGAGTGGTTGTCGCTTCCGATCACTCTGTTTCGCTCCCAGATCTCGTGCGAGGAATATCATCGATGAGCTACCGATCCGATCGTCGCGATTTTCTGAAGTCTTCAACCGCCGCGCTGGCGGGTGCGACGCTACCCTACTGGTTCACGTCTACAAGTAACCTCGCCCTCGGCCGCCAGACGGTGAACAGCCGGCCTGTTCTAGGGTGTGTGGGGACGGGAGATCGCTGGAACGCTGTCGGCCCGAATGCAATGGAATTCTCGGATTGCGTCGCCGTCTGTGACGTTGATCGCGAGCATGTGGAAAAAGCACGCAATCGAGTCCGGGATATTCAAAGCAAGAAGGGGATTTCTGGCGACCCCGAGATGTATGAAGACTACCGCAAACTGCTGGATCGCAAAGATATCGATGTCGTGACAATCGTGACGACGGACCACTGGCACTCCAAAATTGCCATTGAAGCGATGCAGGCCGGTAAAGACGTCTACTGCGAAAAGCCACTGACACTGACGATCCTTGAAGGCAAGCAGATCATCAAGGTTCTGAATGAAACGAAACGTGTGTTTCAGGTGGGGACGCAGCAGCGTTCGGAAATGTCTGCGAACGACGGCAAGGTTCAAAACCAATTCTTGAAGGCCGTCGCCATCGCCCGCAGTGGTCGGCTGGGTAAGATCAAGAAAGTGACCTGCGGGATTAATCGCGCTGAAGTCAGCAGCGCGATTCCGGTCGCCGACATCCCTCCACAGCTCAACTGGGAGATGTGGCTGGGGCAGGCACCGCTGACCGAATATCGCCAAGGGGGATTCGGAAACAACAAGCACTACCCGGAATCTCGCACTCATTATGAATTCCGCTGGTGGTACGAGTATTCCGGTGGAAAGATGACGGACTGGGGGGCTCACCATGTGGACATCGGGATGTGGGCGTTGGGGATGGATAACAGTGGCCCGATCTCTGTCGAAGGAACGGCGGAACATCCTGTTCCCTTCGAAAATGGGATGCCGACAGTTTCCGACCGGTATAACGTCGCGACGAAGTTTGACGTCACCGCCAGATTCGAGAACGGTGCCGAGATGCTGATCACCAGCGAAGGGGATAATGGCGTCCTCATTGAAGGAACCGAAGGCCGGATCTTCGTCAATCGGGGTAAGTTGACCGGGGCACCCGTCGAGGAACTGGCCAAGAATCCGCTTCCCGAGACTCTCTTGCGAGATCTTTACAAAGGAAAAGATCCCAAGGGGGGACGCAACGCTCACATGGCAAACTTCTTCGATTGCGTGCAGGATCGTGGCTTGCCGGTCAGTGATGTCTATTCGCATCACCGGGCGATGACGACATGCCATCTGGCGAATATCGCCATTCGACTTGGCCGAAAGATCGAATGGGATCCCAAGACGGAACAGATCATCAACGACAAAGATGCCGCCAAGTGGATCACGCGTGAGCAGCGAAAGGGCTACGAAATCAATATCAGCGTCTGATACTGAAACTGGTGCCGAAATGGAGACGAACCGACACTCGTACGCTGAGAGGGTCGGTTCACTGTTTCGAAATGAATGTCACGCCATCGCATCTCCGATCCGTCCAAATCCAGGCCGCACTGACTCAATCTGAACCGGTACCGGGATCGCTCGACTTCCTGTCGTTCCTGTGCAATGGGTAGCCTCATTTCCTGGCAGCTGTGGCGAAGCCGAACGACGTTGGCAGGCTGCAATTTGGGGGTGAGTGTCGAACCGGATCTCAAGACACTTCAGGAAAATAACGGATCACGGTCACGAGCCATCTCTCTTGTCGTCGATCACCTGCAGGTGGGCTGACCACCGCCGTTTTTTTACGCATCGCAAACGGGAGATTCGCGCACGCGAAATCTCCCGCGGATATACTCAGCATTCCTCGTTCAGAGCTTGCCGAAACGGCGGGGGCAGGCAGCCGACGTGGCGAGAATGTTCAGATTGATCTCTCAAAGAACCTTGGAACAACACGAATAATGCACGATGCTCTCAAGCCGGCTTTCGCCGAATTACTCGACGGACGACCGCTTCCTGCGGAACTGATGAAGGCCGCAGTCGACGCCATCATGGATGGTGAATGTTCCGAGGCGGAGGTTGCCGCGTTTCTGACCGCACTTCGCTTGCGGGGGGAATCCGTCGGTGAGCTTGTCGGTGCCGCGCTGGCCATGCGAGAACGCTCGACAACAATTCACTGTCAGGCGGAAGGGCTGCTGGACACTTGCGGAACGGGGGGCGACCAACTCTCGACGTTCAATATCAGCACGGCCGCAGCGCTCGTAGCAGCTGCCGCGGGGCAACCGGTGGCCAAGCACGGGAACCGGGGAGCGACAAGTAAATCCGGATCGGCCGATGTGCTGGAGGCTCTGGGGGTCAATCTGCAATTGTCTGCCGAGCAGGTTGGTCGTTGTATTGATGAAGTCGGCATCGGATTCTGCTTTGCACCGCTCCTGCATAGTGCCATGAAGCACGTGGGGCCCGTACGGAAGCAACTCGGATTCCGCACGATCTTTAACCTGCTGGGGCCGCTCACCAACCCGGCGAGGGCTTCGTATCAGTTGCTGGGCGCGACCAAGAAAAGCTTTGCCGAAAAACTGGCTCAGGCGCTATTCAAGCTGGGGACGCAGCGCGCCCTCGTCGTCTGCGGGAATGATGAACTGGATGAGGTCAGCCTGTGGGGTTCCACGACGGTGTTCGAAGTCACGCCGACGGAAGTAATTTCGCACTTATGGACGGCGGAGACGCTGGGATTGCCGGAATGTCATGTAGAGGCTCTCCGCGTCGACAATGCGGCAGAAAGCGCGGATGTGATTCGTCGCGTGTTTGCAGGTGAGCGAGGACCGGCGTATGACATGGTTGTGGCGAATGCGGGAGCCGCACTTCTGGCTGCGGGAAAAACGGCTTCGATCCAGGCCGCCGTCATTCTCGCAAAAGACGTCGTCGATTCCGGGGCGGCCAGAGACCTCTGCGAGCGATTGACACAATGGACGAACCGCTGAATCATTCGTGGACTTCCCCAGGAACTCCACAAGAACGTGAACGACAGACAGATTCACCTCTCAATTCAGTAGACTGAAACCGCCATGCAACTTCGCCAAGAGAATCTCAACGGCTTGAAATGTCACGTGGCAGACAGCCTTCCAGCAGGAGCGACTCCCCGCGCGGTGGTCGTGTTGTGTCACGGGTACGGTGCACCCGGCACAGACCTGGTTCCGCTCGGTCAGATGTTGTTGCGACAGCCGCGGATGGCCAGTTCTGTCCAGTTTATCTTCCCCGAAGCGCCACTCAGTCTGGAAGAACTGGGGATGCCGGACGGTCGTGCCTGGTGGCCCATCGATATGCGGCGACTGCAAATGGCGGCAGCACTCGGGACGTTCCGGGATCTGCGGAAGGACTGTCCTGATGAACTTCCGGTGGCTCGAGAGATGATGCTGGGCCTGATTCGAAAATGGTCCGAACGAGTGAACGTTCCCCTCAGCCATTTTCTGCTGGGGGGCTTTTCACAAGGAGCGATGCTGGCGACGGATGTCACTTTGCATCTCGACGAAAACCCGGCCGGTCTGGTGATCTTGTCCGGGACGTTGCTGAACGAAGATACCTGGAACGAGCGTGTGGCAGGGCACAAAGCGCTCCGGGTACTCCAGTCTCACGGAACCAACGACCCGATTCTTCCGTTTGCTGCCGCAGGAACTTTGCGTGACCTGTTAAATCACGGCGGGGCAGATGTCGAGTTTCTTCCCTTCGCCGGTGGACATGAAATTCCGCATGTCGTTCTGGATCGGATCGGGACTTTCCTGCGAGAAGCCATCGGCGATGGCAGGACATCGCTATAATACGACTGCCACCTGCCCGACTCACTTTCGTTCCCGTGAACAGAGGACTGGGGACAACCTGCCAGAGAAAGAAAACCCTTCCGCGCGGGCAGGTTGAGACCCACGATCAGGCTGACGGTGGCGGCACGACAGGTCCGCGTCCGGCGGGGCCTCCTTGATATCTAACTGAACTGGTTCTGCTGACCATGAACGCCCGCACAAATTCTCGACCGTCAAAGGTCGAAACGCATTCCACGACAATTCTGGCTGTTCGGCATCGTGGACAAGTCGCTTTGGGTGGTGACGGACAAGTCACCTACGGAAATGCCATTCTGAAGTCAGACACACGTAAGGTGCGCTGGATTCTCGATAAGAAAATGCTGATCGGGTTTGCGGGATCAACTGCGGACGCCTTCTCACTGCTCGAACGATTTGAGGCCAAAGCCAAAAACTTCCCCGGTAATCTTCCGCGGGCCGCCACGGAACTGGCACGCGACTGGAGGACCGATCGAATCCTGCGAAAGCTGGAAGCGATGATGATCGTCGTCGATGCTGATCACAGTCTGCTTGTGACAGGACAAGGGGACGTCGTTCAGCCTGCCGATGGAATCCTGGGAATCGGTTCAGGTGGAAACTATGCCGTTGCTGCCGCCCGAGGTTTGATCCGGCATTCTTCACTTACCGCCGCAGAAATTGTTCGCGAATCGCTCAAGATCGCCTCCGAGATCGACATCTACACCAACGACAACATTGTCGTCGAAGAATTTGGAGCTCCTCAAACTCACTCCTGATTCAGGGACGTCCGCAGTCGCTGTACCACTGAATGCTTACTGCGACAGGATTCAGATGACGAACAAAAGTCTCGTCGTGGCGACGATGGCTCGCCAGTTCAGGGACGGGGAAGGAAAAGACCAATGCGAGACATGACACCACGGCAGATCGTTGCCGAGTTGGACCAGCACATTGTCGGGCAGGATAAAGCCAAGCGGTCCGTGGCGATTGCGTTACGCAGTCGCTGGCGCTGGCAGCAACTCCCGGACGAAATCCGGCGCGAGATTACGCCGAAGAACATCATCATGATTGGTCCGACAGGCGTCGGAAAAACCGAAATCACGCGTCGTCTGGCCACATTGATTGGCTCTCCTTTCGTCAAAGTCGAAGCGACCCGCTTCACGGAAGTCGGCTACGTCGGTCGTGATGTCGAAAGCATGATCCGTGAACTGGTCGACGCGTCGATCAACCTGGTGAAGGCACGCCGTCGGGGCGAGGTCGAAAACGAAGCCAGCAAGAATGTCGAAGAACGGTTGCTCGATTTGCTTGTTCCGCATGAACCGCGGCCTCTGCCCCGAGATGATGAAAAAGAGTCAGTATCGGCTGACGAGCATGCGGCTCGGCATGAACGGACGCGCGAAAAATTTCGCCAGATGCTGAATGCCGGGACCCTGGATGAACGCCAGGTTGAGTTATCAGTGCCGCAGCGCAAGGCTCCGGTCCAGATGTTTTCCAACATGGGGCTCGAGCAGATGGATGTCGATTTCCAGCAACTGTTCGAACGAGTCATGCCGCGACAGTCGAAGAATCGAAAGGTGACGGTCGTGGAAGCACGCCGCCTTCTGATGGAGCAGGAAACCGAGTTGCTGCTGGATAAAGATGCCATCCATGACGAAGCCCTCAGGCTGGCAGAACAGAGCGGCATTGTCTTCCTCGACGAGATTGACAAGATCTGTACCTCCAGCGAAGGGGGGCATAGTGGGACCGATGTCAGCCGGCAGGGGGTCCAGCGGGATTTGCTTCCCATCGTGGAAGGTGCCACCGTCAATACACGGTATGGCGCTCTTAAGACGGATCACATTCTGTTCATCGCCGCAGGGGCGTTCCATTCGTCCCGGCCTGCCGACCTGATGCCCGAACTGCAGGGCCGGTTTCCGATTCGCGTCGAACTCGATGAACTGACCAAGTCAGACTTCCTGAGAATTTTGACGGAACCCTCTGCTTCGGTCACCCGGCAATACCAGCAGTTACTTGAGGTCGACGGTATCCATGTTTCGTTTACCGCAGATGGATTGGCCGAGATCGCCGAGATTGCGTGGCGGGTGAATCAATCAACCCAGAACATCGGTGCCCGGCGACTGCACACCATCATGGAACGACTTCTGGAAGAAATCAGCTTCCAGGGGCCTGATTCCCAGGGAACGCAAATTTCCATTGATCGTGATTTTGTCGCGAAGCAATTGGAACAGATCAGTCAGGACGAAGACCTGAGCAAGTTCATCCTCTGACAGGAGACACCGCCACGTACCCGGTCGAAGGAATGAACCGTGCGCCGCTCCCGGATTGACCCGGGAACGGTGATCGCGTTGCGTGACTTACCTGGTCCAATCGATCGCCAGGAATAACTGCGTGAGTCGTTCGCCCCGTAGCGGATTCAGCATCTGAATGTGGGCGATACGTCCGCGAAGGTGCTGATAAAAGTCAGTGGCTCCGACGCGGTTCTGCGTTGATGGGCCAAGTCGGACGCAGTTAGTCAAAATCGCCTTGAGTTGATCGAAGTCGCATCGGGCGACGTTAGGCCGCTGATTGACGACGACCCCGGCTACGGTTTGCCGCTGGTGAGACCTGAGAATCTGCCGCTTCTTCGCATTCGTCTGGAACCGTTCCTGCCGCACAATCTGCTGGACCAGCGGGATGATCGTCGAAAGAGCGTAGTTGAACTCTTTCGGACCCGAGAACGTCAAGTCGTCCGCGTAGCGGGTGTAGTTTGCTCCGTACGACTTGGCCAGACCCGACAGCCGAATGTCGAGACCAAATGCGGAAAGGTTGGCGAGAGCCGGCGATGTAGGAGCACCCTGAGGGAGGTGGCGGCGCAGGTAAGGAACCAGCGCGTACGGTCCTTGTTCCTGAAACTTCAAATTGCCCGGGACGGCCGACGTCACGAGTGAGCCGAGCCAGATTGCCACTTCACGTGAATAGCCAAGGCTGCGGAAGATGGCCACGACGCGGGCGAAACTGACCGTGGTGTAGAAGTTGGACAGGTCGAACTTCAGGACCACGGCCTGACCGGTATGAGGCCGGGCGTTCGTCAGAATCGAACGCGACTTCGTAAAGCCATGCGAGTTGGCATGGGCGGGGACGTGATCGAGAAGCTCATGCAGGATCTTTGCCTGTACCTGCTTCAGCAAGCCCTTCGGTGATTCAATCAGCCGCCAGCCACCCGCCCGTTTTTTGACCCAGTGGAAGTGATAGTGAGCGGCTGCCTGGGATTCAGGTCGACCATTGGAAAAGCGGTGAATGAGCCACGCAACCCGGTTGAGGGGAATTCCAATCCATTCGGCCAGTTGTTCAGGAGTGTGAAAGACAGGCAGCCCAAATATCTGCAACCGTTCTTCGCTGCCGTCCTGGCTGAGGTCGAGATAGTGATCCGTTCGCGACCCGTAACGAGCATACCGGTAAGGGGGAACGCCGCTCGCTTCGATGAACGGAATCGCTCGACGTTCCGCCGCCGTGACGACGATCCTTCGATTGGGGGTCAGGCGAATGCGAGCCGATTTTGGCAACCGCTTCCGAGGCCGAGGTTCTTCCGTCACGACCGCAGCGGCCGAAAGACTCTTTTGCTGACAATTGTCGGAAACAGCGATTTGAGTCTCGCTGAAATCCGGGGCGGGTAAACTCTGCGAAGGTTGGAGCTGGGGGGGTGAAGGCTCGGGGCGTCGTCGAAA
>NZ_DASWWZ010000688.1:0-14601 GCF_036405755.1 Schlesneria sp. | reverse complement strand
ATTGAGTTCTATGAGAAATCGCTGAAGACCTGGCCGAACAGCGAACAGCTGAAGCAAGGTCTGCGTCAGTCGAAGGTCCATTTCTCGGTCGAACGACGCTACGCCGACAAATCCTTCCTCAATAACATGCTTCCCATGTCCCGGGTCGAAGCCCTGGTCTATCTGGATGACGTTCTCGATAAAGTCAGACAGTATTATGTCGACTCCATCAGTGCGACAGACTTCATCGCACACGGAACCGAAAGTCTCTACTTCGCGCTGAATAACGAGAAATTCCTCCAGAAAAACATTCCGTACGGCGAACAGGAAAGTATTTCCCAGTTCCGCCGCATGCTGCGGGATCAGTACTGGAACAAGAAGGTCAACGGTGCGGAAGGAGCACGACGGACGGTCATTGAACTGTCGGACTATGCACAGCGTGACCTCAAACTGTCTGCCAGCGCGATCGTCATGGAGTTCGTCTTCGGCGGATGCAATTCGCTGGACGATTACAGCAGCTACCTGACGCCCGGTAAGCTCGACGACCTCTACAACAATATCGATGGACAGTTCGTCGGAATCGGCATCGAGATGAAAGCAGAGAGCGGCAAAGGACTGTTGCTCGTCAATGTGCTGGCGGAAAGCCCCGCTGCGGAAGGAGGAGCGCAGATCGGTGATTACATCGTCGAGATCGATGGACGTGACTGCCGCAAGTTAAGCACCGAAGAAGCCGCGACAATGCTCCAGGGCCAGCCCAATAGTCGAGTCCGCTTGACGCTGGCGGATAGTACCACTCAGGAAGAACGAGTCGCGACCCTGACTCGCCGCTCTGTGAAAGTGCGAAGTATTCCTGTCGTTAAGATCATCGATAGTGCCAATCGAATCGGCTACATCCGGATGACGGGATTCCAGAAGAACACGGCTGAAGAACTCGACGCCGCACTGACCAAACTGCGACGTGAAGGGATGGAAGCACTGATCTGGGATGTCCGTGGAAATCCTGGGGGACTTCTGACTGCCGCCGTCGAAGTTCTCGACCGATTCATGGGGAATGGCGTGATTGTCTCAACGCGTGGACGAGTCCAGGATCAGAACACGACCTACTCGGCCCATTCAGATGCGACTGACTGGACGGGCCCTCTGGTCCTGCTGGTCGATGGCGATAGTGCCAGTGCCAGTGAAATCGTCGCAGGAGCCGTGAACGACCATCGTCGTGGCACCATCGTCGGACGGAAAACCTATGGGAAATGGTCGGTTCAAAGCATTCTTCCCGGTCACGCTGATACCGGTTTTCGTCTGACAACGGCCAAGTTCTATTCGCCCAACGGCAGCACCTACGGTAAGATCGGAATTCAACCACACGTTCAAGTGACTGACGACTCTGATCGTCTTGCTCAACGCAGTCGAACCCGTGGTCAAATCGAAGATGATCGAGACGTCGAAGCAGGGCTGGAAACACTGCGTAAACAACTGGCGAAACGATGAACGATGGAGTGGCGGACTGGCTGATTACCACGGGGCGCGGGAACCGACCGACGCTCCGTTGGTCGTTTTCTGTCGATGCCCCCCTGACAGACATCCGTTTCTCACGAGAATCGGGCGAAGTCCTCGCCGCCGATGTCTCTGGCGGAATTTATCTTCTGGATCGCCGAGGTCAGGTCCGGGCCCTGACTCGCACTCGCCACTCCGTACAGCGACTTGCCTGGGCTGATACCGGGGTCGCCGGGGCAGCCGTTCTCGATGATCATCTGGTCGGCTGGTTCAATCGAAATCTGCAGTTTCAGTGGACACGAGATCTCTCGGATCAAATTCTGGCCATTTCCGTCGATCCGTATGGTTCCCACGTCGCTCTGGGTCAGGCCGACGGCGTCAACCTGATCTATTCTCAGGAAAATAAGAAGTTCAGCCGGTTCGAAACCGTACGGCCACTGCGCCACATGCAGTTTCTTTCCGGCACGACCGATCTTCTGGTCGCCTCGGAGTATGGACTGACCGGCCGCTATAAGATGAACGGGACACCCGTCTGGACCAGCAAGTTGTGGTCAACGGTGGGGGATGTGGCGGCGACCGGTGACGGACGGTCCTTTTTCCTCGCCAGCTACGCACAAGGGATCCAGGCCTTCGACGGGCAGAACGGCAACACCCGCGGGACCTTTATCTGCGACGGGACCGTGGGACTCGTCACCTGCGGTTTCGCCAAGCGGAAGATCGTCGCCTACACGATGGAACGAACCCTGTTCAGCGTGGACGATGCCGGCAATCCCGAATGGAATGTCACTGTCCCTGACGACATCCAGAAAATCATCCTCTCACCGCTGTGCGACTTCATCATCTGCGGCTTCGCCTCTGGCCGGATCATGCGGTTCGACATGTCGAACTGATATCGAGACATGCGAGCGTAAGACCGTCGGTTGTTTAATCGCATTCGATCGGCTCAACAGCGAACAGGCCGGCTTGAACTCTGTTCCGCTCGCACGGGAGCACGATGCAGAAACGGACAAGACTTCTTACCCCAGCCGCTCCCGCTGACGACTCCATTCTGACGGAATGGCATTCTTTCCATTCGCCAGCGCAACAATTCCTCCAATAATCGCGCAGTTGGTATCGATATCACCGTGGACTCGAATGGCGGTCCAAAGTGCCTCGGAATAACTATCCAGGTGCGCAGCCGCGACCCACAGGCAAAAGGGAACCGTATCTGCCGAAGAGACTTCGGAGCCATTGCCAAGTCGATTTGCCACATCAAATTCCCACTCAGTCAGCGGAATTGTCAGAGCTTGTTCAATCCCGGTCCGAGTGGGACCTGAAGGGGTCAACTCGTGAGCAAGCTTCAGCAAGTCGCTGGCAGGTAAGTTCTGTTGAGACTGGCTCCAGTTCCAGGCCCAGGCGGCAGCCACCGCCACGGCAATTGCCCCCGCCATTCCGTCTGGATGAGCATGCGTCACCTCCGCCGAAAGTGCGGCCTGCTCGACAACGCACGAGAGATCATCCGCGAAATAGGCGCCGACGGGTGCCGCGCGCATCGCCGCTCCGTTCCCAAATGAACCGGTTCCCCCAAATAACTCCCGCGACTCGACTTCCCAGTCCGCGCCGCGGTGAATGTTCCGCAGCAAGTCGTGCTGGGCGGGACCGTATCCTCGATCAGGATCCAGGGTGTAACGACGACCGAACACGCTGGCTAACTCGTGCTGATCAATCCGCCCATGTCGATCCAAGACTTCGATGATTCCCAAAGCCATCGCGGTGTCATCGGTCCAGCGCCACGGCCCCTCGGGCACAATCCGGTCACGCAGACACATGTCCCGAACCCACGGCGACAAGAAACGCTCTCCCAGCGCATCTCCGACCGACAACCCCTCCAGCGCCAATCGGGCCCGCATCAATCGCAATTCAATCGAATCCATTCCCATCACGTCGTACCCCGCTGATTCAGACACAACTATGCTAAGCATGGAACATCGATAAGCAATCGATCGTCAAAGCCAACCGTCGATCAGCAACGGTACCGTCCGAAAATTTTGCCAGAATCGGACAATCCCCGTTATCGTGACGCACACCTTGGCGGGAATGACGTTCGACGAATAAGTATGGATTTCAGGTACCGTCAGAAAGAGAGACTGCCATAAGCTTGGCGATGTCGCGGGAGTCGTCGCGTGGCTGCGATTCCAAAGCTCGAATCACCCGACGGCGACGCTCTTCAGGATGGTTCTGATTGAGTTTTGCTTTGCCCTCTAAGCGGCTCAAGTTGATTTGAAAGCCTACGATTGACTTCAGCATCTTCTCCATTTCTGGGTCATTGATATCGTAGGACCACGGTTTCGGCATTCGTTCCTCATAGACCGTAACGGTCCGAGTGAGAATGTCATGGAGACGATCGCGGTCCTCTATCAGCTGCAACGAACCGTATGCGTGCACTGTCACATAGTTCCAAGTCGGGACAGTTCTTGGAGTCTCGTACCAGGTCGGTGAGATGTAGGCATGGGGACCTGGAAAGATCACCAGAACCTCACCCTCCGTTTCCCGCCACTGCGGATTCGCCCTTGCCATGTGACCGAGTAAGACACCGTGGGAATTTTCCCCTGCGTCAAAAAGCAGTGGAAGATGTGTTGCAGTCATTCCACTTTTGCCATGCGTGACCAGCATGGCGAAGCTGTGTTTCCGTATGATGGCGTGAAGCTCCGAAGTATCGGAGATTCTGAACGAGTTAGGGGTATACATATCGAAGCTCCTCAGTGGTATGCCGCAGACTGGCTGAAGTGGTGACGGCGATCGGCCCCATGGCCGTGATTGCTCAGAGGGAGTCGTCGTTCATGGCGCCTCCTGGAAAGGTCTTCTTCCGACAACTCCCTGGTCGCAGACGCCGTTTTGCCTCTGCGCTTCAGTCTGCTTTTCACTGCGCATTACGCAGCCGAAACTGAGTCATATCATTTTTTGCGCTTCGAACAAGAACGATCACGGGTTTTGATGATCACTGCCGACAGAACCGCTGACGGTAGTCGCTGGGAGCGACTTTCATCACCCGCTGGAACGATCGTCTCATCGAATCTGCGCTGCCAAATCCGCACTGCTTTGCGATGACCTCTAACGGCTGATCTGTCTCTTCTAATCGCCGGCGTGCCGCTTCCACTCGTAGTTTCTCGACAAACGCTGCAGGCGTTTGTCCGACCTCGCTACGGAACACGCGAGAAAAGTTGCGGAGGCTCATGTGAGCCCGTACCGACATCCCCTCAACCGAGAGATCACCTGCCGGATTATCGGTCGCCCAGGCGATGAGTTCATTGATCACGTTTCGTTCCGTCTGCTGCGATTCCAACGTGGCGCTGAACTGAGACTGCCCGCCCGGGCGGCGAATGAACATGACGAGATGTTTTGCACACTTGAGCGCGATCGCGCGCCCCAGATCTTCCTCAACGAGAGCCAACGCCAGGTCGATCCCGGCCGTCACTCCAGCGGATGTATAGACATTTCCATCCTTGACGTAGATCGAATCCGGCTCGACCACCACCTCAGGAAACCGGGCAGCGAGTTCACCCGCGACGAGCCAATGCGTGGTTGCGCGCTTGCCATTCAGCAGCCCAGCCGACGCTAAGAGCATCGCACCGCCACAGATCGAAACGACGCGTCGAGAGCGCTCCGCCAAGCCTTGCACGATCTTCAACGAGCGAGCCGATGGTTGCGTTTCCCCACTCATGCCGTTGGCAGGAACGATCAATGTGTCGATCGCCCCGCGACAATTCCTGGCCATGCGGTGGCTTCCCACAGAAATTCCTCCGCAGGACAGAATCTCCATCGAATTATCACCACTTACTAACTCCAGTTCGTAAGGAGGTGTCTTTCCTCCGGTCAGCACATTGGCCAAATATAAAACCTCCCAGGGTCCGATGAGATCAAGCAGAACAACATCGCGAAACGCCAGAAACACGATGCGGCGAGTTCTCAGGGCCGTTCGATTGTTACCGCGTGGTTTCATCTGTCTCTGCTGTTCCCTGATCCGATAAGAATGGCCGATTCTGTCGGACGATTGTCATTTGTGCCATCTGCCGCGTCAAGTAGAGTTGCAGGACGTCAACCGTACATGCCTTTGACGTCGTCATGTGTGCGTTCCTTGAGAGGGGCACACATCGGCAACCGTGCCCTTCGTGAGATAAATGTTAAGCGGAAATATCAGGATCCAAGATGACCCCTATTCAAATGCATGATATCTGGAGTCCGATCCTGGTCGGCCTGGTGGCCATCACCATGGGATCGCTTGTCACAGAGCCGACACGCCAGAAATCGATGGCGATTATCCTTGCCGGCGCAAGCGGTACCTACTTCAACGACGGGCTCGGTGTTTACGAGATCCCATTGTCCGCCGCGATTCTCCTGTGTGCAGGGATCGGACTTCGCTTCTATCCGGCGATTGGCGTCGGTTGGCTTCTGCACACCACGTCAGACGTACTGCATCACTCCATCGGACAACCGATCATTTCCTTTCTGCCGACATCCTCAATCGGATGCGCCGTGTGTGATGTGGTACTCGCTGTCTGGTTCTTCATGAAGGCCCCCAGCGTATTCAACCTTTGGCGGCGAACTGACATTCAAGAACCGTCGTCAGTCCGAGAAACCACGTCTGGCAAAAACACATGACGCTGGCAGTCGTCATGCAGCCGCGCACCCGCGCGGTTTTCATCACTGCACGTATTTCAGGGTTCTTCCAAGGGAGATTACGATGAATCGGAGAGAGTTTGGTGGCACAGTCATGGCGGCAGCGGCACTCGGTTCGGCAAGCCATTTGTCGGCCGCGGAGCAACCCCGCATTCAAGGGAGTGGCAGTGGGTTCCCGATGATGCACCAGGGGCGGCTCCCCGAGGTCGGGATGTTGTTGTACCCCGGCATGACGCTGCTGGATTTGCTCGGCCCTCAGACCGTGCTGTCAACGTCGTGCAACCTGCATCTCGTGTGGAAGAACACTGACCTGCTCGAAACCGACACGGGAATTGTGCTTAAGCCGACCAAAACTCTCGCCGATTGCCCCAGCAACTTAGACGTGTTATTCGTCGGCGGCGGACCGGGGCAGATTCCCGTGATGACCGACCCGGAAGTGCTGACCTTCATGGCGGATCGGGGATCCCGAGCAAAATACGTGACAAGCGTCTGCTCAGGTTCATTAATCCTCGGTGCCGCTGGTCTACTGCAAGGTTACAAAGCGTCCTGTCACTGGGCTCTGCATCCCGCGATTGCGTTCTTCGGTGCGATCCCTGAGCAAGGGAGAATCGTCGCTGATCGCAACCGATTGACGGGCGGAGGAGTGACTGCCGGTATTGACTTCGGACTGGCGCTATTGGCCAAACTCCTCGGTGAGGACATCGCCAAGATGATGCAACTGGCACTGGAGTACGACCCCGCCCCTCCATTCGACGCCGGCTCGCCTCAGAAGGCTGGCGAAAAGATTACCAGAATGGTCCAGGACTGGCTCGGACCGCTGAGCGACAACTTCGCAACGACGTGCCGGACTGCGTCACGCGAGATGAGCAAGTACACTCCCGTAAAGTAATGCACTTCACGACAAACCGCTCAGGTCGCTCCTCTTGAACGATGGGGAGCGACCCCGAGTTGGCAAATGGCAAGCGCCTCAAGATAACCACCGCTCTCTAGAACCTCGCTCGATGATTCCATCTTGGGGCGACGTTTTAAGTGGCGCGGAGATGAGGAGGGATGACGTCCCCAAACGGGTCTTCCCCCCCGTCGGAATCGGAATCGCCGCAGTATCGCCCGAGTGAGAGCGTGGCCTCCACGAGCAAGATTCACTGCGCGGTGCGACCTCGACGAGGCCCTCAGCTCTGGAATTCTTGCCGACGTGATCGGCGAGCCGTCATGGATGCACTGACGGAAAACTTCTCGTCATGGCCTCTTCGGCGGGGCAGAATGAAAGGAAATGGACGACAAAGGCTGGCGGACAGTCTGCTCGAAGGGACCGTGAACCGACGCTCGCTACCGGGAGTGCCCAAGGGCTTTAACGGTTCCGCTGGTGACGGCGGCTTTGATGAATCCCCCCAGGGCCGCGAGGAATTCGGGAACGCTGACCGTGACATTGACCGAATCGTCGAGGATTTGGAATTCGGCCGAGAACTTCTGGCCCAGTCCAGTCGCTTGCAGATGAAATTGGTCCCCCTCCCATCGCTTCTCAAGGGACATCATCCCCAGCACACCGCCACCGTCGAGGTGCTGCATCGCCCCGAATCCCTCCTGAATCCGGCGCCTGGCTTCCGCCTTGCCCAATTTGTGCGGCACGTTCACGACAATTGGCTGGCTCATGAATTGGCACCTGATGAAATCGAGTGAGTGGACGTCGTTGTGCTGTGCGCACGGCAGCGGGATTATTCGGGTATGTCACACGGAAGGCCAGACTCGCTCGTCAATTTGCACAGCCTTTGACGCAGAAAAAATTAAACTACGCGTTGGGTTTGCAGAGGGAAGTCTTTCGGTAGCTGCAGTCAGCTACTTGCGAACAATCCAAACCTACAACATTCGCTCGGAATCCTGATACTTCATCAAAACCATCGCCGTACGATTTTAGACAATCACCGTTGTGAGTCTCGCGACGATCTTGGGGGCGGGCTTCAGCCCGATTGATCCCCCGTGCGAGCGGCCTCTGGTCTGCTTGTTCGCGTCGACCGGAAATTCCGTCTGGCGATGCGGGTATTCTCACGAACGGACCCAACTCAGTTATTCGGAACTTGTCGGCTCTGGATTTGATGCTCCTCGATCAGTTTCCGTTGAGAGGAGCGCATCCAGCTTGTCCCAATCCACGACTTCGGACATGGTTGGCCAGACTCGGATGAATTGACGAATCATTTGGAATTCTCGAAACAAGACACCCAGTGTGAACGCGCCAATAGACCACCCCAGGAAGCCTTGCCCGCGTGCGTGCCAGAAGTACCACACCATGGCGCTGAAGAAGATGAGGAAGAATGCAAAGGGAGATGAAAGCGCCGCCACGCGCCAGAATGTTGGCGGTTGAGTTCGGAATCTTTTGCATCGTTCCAGAAAAGGCAACGCGACTGCACTACGTCCCATTCTTCCAGCCCTTCATAAAACGGTGAGCGGACAGCCGACAAGGGTATCTCGCGAGTTGCTCCGTTGGAACTTACAGTGTATCCGGGCAACTTGATCAGTGCTCGCGTTGTTGCCCGCTCAGGCATGGAGTCAGCTTTCCTGGGCGGGACGATTTCGATCCAGCCGATGGCATGGGACCAAGAGGCATTGTCGTCGAGCGATTGATGCGGGTCACAGCAGCCGACGATTTTGTCAGCGGTCCCCGTCACGAAGACGATGTGTACCGCGATCCTCCTTGCGATCTTGCTGGACTTTTGGACAAGTACAGGCGTTACGGGGTCTCGCCCATCGAGCGTCGGTCCACTCTTCCTCGACCGTTCTGCACTCCCCGCCTCTCAGACACTGCGACGGTGGCGAAGCCGCAGGCAGTTCCACTGAACTTGGGCGTCCTGGTGAATCCCGATCTCACGGGAGCCTCGACCAGTTTGCCTGTCGCAAACATCCAATCGACCATCATTGATTCTGGACGGCTTGAGGCCTCTTGTTGCTCGGCAACCCAGACGTCCAAAGCGACGTCTGGGCCACCCTCCAGAGCTCGAACTGACCGACGACGATCATTGCGATCGTCATCGAATCACTCGGCATGAAATCGATGAGCACACCGCTTTCCGCAACCTCATCCGTAAATGATCCCCCCTCGCATGCGAGACCGACGTCAGTTCGAACTGCAGGCGTGATTTCTTGTAAGTTGATCCGACCCAAAAATCGACAGCCCCTCAGTCTCAACAAGAAACGGTCTGTCGATCATGTCCCCAGGACTCTCCCCGGCAGGCAACCGCACGAAGACATCTAACGACAAGAACTCTTGACGCAATAAACACCACGCACTAGGATGAGAGGGCTTAAGTTTCAAACCTGATTTCGTTGCTGTCAGAGGTTCAGACCTGTCGCTTGGTTTGGTTTGCAGGGGGCGGCCGGGGATTCGATCCCGCTTCTAAGCGGGTCAGTCCTGAATTTCCTGACCTGTTACGAATTCGATGCCGAGTGAGCGGTTGGCCTGCCAACGTGTTTCGGTGAGCTTCGGGTGATCTGTTGGAGCGCGTTCGCGGAGCCTTCCGCGGTTCGATTATTGTTCTTTCATACTGTGGCGGGTTTGCCTGGCGGGGCCTTCGTGTAGAGTAAGTCGGAGCGGTGGCCTGATTCCTGGAACTGATTCTGGAGACGACTTCGAAGTTGCTCAACTTGCTCAAAATGAGCGACTTTGATTATCGGTTTGGCCCCTGAAAACAGGGAAGTTGCTCAACTTGTTCAACTTGCTCATCTCTGTATTTTTGCCGAGTCTTTGAATTAAGGCGGGGGGGGCCAATTTCAGAATCGGCGCTGCGCCCCGGACGTCGCTTCGCTGCCTGATGAAATCGGGGTGCAGGCGCCGGGAACGGTGCAAGTTCCTCGTTGATTTCGGGACACCTTCGGAGTCGATCCCCGTTCTTGAACAGACTGTGAAAGCACGCTTAACGCACGCCGCCACAGGCTTTCCTGCAAAAGAGTCGCTGCCCGAGGAGGGCGAAAAACCTTATCATGGCCCCCTGCATCCATTGGTTTCCATGAACCACCCCGATGCTTGCCCGTGCCCGTATTCCAAGGGAAATTGCACCA
Source organism: Schlesneria sp. (assembly GCF_036405755.1). Lineage (NCBI taxonomy): Bacteria > Pseudomonadati > Planctomycetota > Planctomycetia > Planctomycetales > Planctomycetaceae > Schlesneria > Schlesneria sp. The sequence goes on along the minus strand of NZ_DASWWZ010000688.1, from coordinate 4,428 downwards.
TCAAACACGGAATCCTTTTATTCCCATTGGCACACGTAATGCTGTTTGAGATCAGGAGCGAGATGACGATTTTGTAATGATTGCTTCGGATTGGCATCGGGGACCTGCGCCTCTAATTCTTTGTGAGGAATCGACGTGCAAAAGCACACGGACACAGCTTCGGGTTCGACGGAATCAGAAAACGGGGCTTCGCCTGACGCTGCGACGAAGTTCGATGCCTGGCATACGCTCTCTGTCGATGACATTTCTGGCCGGTTAAACACAGATCAAGAAGCAGGTCTCACTTCCGCGGAAGCCGCAGAACGACTCAAACGGGTTGGTCCCAATTCGATTGCTCAGGCCGCGGAACGCTCAGCGTTTTCCATTCTCATCTCACAATTCAAAAGCCTGATTGTCGGCTTACTGCTCGTCGCCACGGTCATTGCGTTTGCGATGAACGAACAGATCGAGGGAGCGGCGATTCTCGTTGTGATCTTCATTAACGCCATGATCGGATTTTTCACCGAATGGCGGGCCGAACAGGCATTAACCGCGCTGCAACGGCAAACCGTTCCTGTCGCTCATGTCGTCCGCGATGGTCATGAACACGAGATTCCCGCCCAAGATCTCGTCCCCGGTGATCTGGTCGTGCTGTCTGCCGGGACCCGTGTTCCCGCCGATGGGCGCATTCTGGAAGCCGTCCGGCTGCAGATCGAAGAAGCCGTCCTCACGGGTGAATCCGTCCCGGTTACGAAAACATCCGAACCGATCGCCGAAGACGATGCCGCACTCGGCGATCGCTTGAACATGGCGTTTCTGGGGACCACGATCACCAACGGACGGGGTCGCATGCTCGTCACTTCGACGGGGTCCCAGACCGAAGTCGGCAAGATTGGAACGTTGATCAATGAAGTGGTCGCACGGACGTCCCCACTCGAACAGCAGCTTGCCCAACTGGGTCGACTGATCATTGGTGTCGTCCTGATCTTATGCGCCGTCATCGTGCTGGCTGGCTGGATCAGAGGAACCACGGATTTCTGGCATATGATGGAGATCGGTATCTCGCTCGCCATCGCTGCCGTTCCGGAAGGATTGCCCGCTGCGACGACCATGACGCTGGCGCTCGGAATGCAGCGAATGGCCAGAACTCGGGCGCTGATCCGCCGACTCCCGGCCGTCGAAACATTGGGTTCGGTCACCGTCATCTGCACAGACAAAACGGGAACGCTCACCAGGAACGAGATGACCGTGCGCACGATCGTTGTAGACCAGCGGCATTTTCAGGTGACTGGCACAGGCTATGAAGTCGAGGGGACGTTCCAGGAAGGTAATCAGACCGTCGAAGCGTCAGCCAATGAATCGCTCGTCCAGGCGCTGCAAATCGGGATGCTCTGTAACGATGCCGCGATTGAACGTGAGGGGGACGAGACGACCGTTCTGGGGGACCCGACGGAAGCCGCGCTGGTGGTCGTCGGCGAAAAGGGGGGGCTCGATCGCGACGCACTGGCCGACCAGTTTCCCCGGATCGGAGAAATCCCTTTCAACAGCGATAACAAACGCATGGTGACAGTACACCAGACTTCCGACGGTCAACATATCGAATTCATTAAGGGGTCGCCCGGCAGCCTTCTCGCCGACAGTCAGCATCATCTGAGAGATGGCCAGGTCGTTCCGATCACCCCCGAAGATCGTAAACACTGGGAGGAACAGAACGAGATCCTTGCCAGTGCGGCTCTCCGGGTCCTCGCGCTCGGCCGACGGGAACGGGCCGAAGGTGACGAAGAGGGCGAGTCAGCGAATCTGGTCTTCATCGGGCTCGTAGGCATGAGTGACCCACTGCGCGAAGAGGCCAAATCGGCGATTGAAGTCTGTCGCACGGCGGGAATCAGGACCGTCATGATGACGGGAGACCAGCAGGCAACCGCCGGCGAAATTGCACGGCAACTGGGAATCGATCACGACCACGATGGCCGCCCGTTACGACTGGTGCATGGGAAAGAACTGGTCGATCTGGACGACCAGCGCTGGGAACAGGCGGTCGCCGATGCCGGGGTTTTTGCCCGTGTTTCGCCAGAACACAAACTGCGAATCGTGGCGGCTCTGCAGCGACAGGGGCACGTCGTCGCGATGACGGGTGATGGAGTCAACGATGCTCCGGCGCTGAAAGAAGCGGACATCGGAATCGCCATGGGGATCAAGGGGACTGAAGTCGCCAAAGAAAATTCCGACATGGTGATCACCGACGACAATTTCGCCAGTATCGTCGGTGCGATCGAACAGGGTCGAATTATCTACGGCAACATCATCCGGTTCATCCATTATCTTTTCTCGTGCAACCTGTCGGAAGTCATCACCGTCTTTGCGGCCCTCATGATCGGCTGGCCCCTGCCACTGGCGGCACTGCAGATCCTGTGGCTGAATCTGATCACCGACATCTTCCCGGCGTTTGCATTGGCACTTGAGCCTTCGACGCCCAACATCATGAAGCGGCGACCCCGTGACCCGGATACTCCCATCCTGCCACCTCGTCTTATCTTCCTGATTACCTGGGAAGGGTTGTTGCTCGCCGCAGTGACGCTGCTGGCCTTCGCCGTTGGTTTAAACTGGCACGGCAGCGAAGGGGACGGCTTGAAACGCGCCACGACGATTGCCTTTATGACGCTGGCACTGTCTCAGGTCTTTCATGCGTTTAACGCGAGGTCCCGCAACGGGTCCGCCTTCACGCGACATCTCTTCGCGAATGCGTGGTTGTGGGGGGCGGTGATCATCTGCGTGCTTCTCCAACTGGCGGCTGTCAATATTCCACTTCTGCAACGAGTGTTGAATACGGTTCCACCCACGTCTTCCGAATGGGCACTGATCGTCACTTGCTCCCTGATCCCGGTGGCCGTTGTGGAGATTGTCAAACATGTGCAGCGAATGGCAGGCAAGGGGAGTGATCAGGACTGAGCCGGGTTGAGGGGAGTCTCTTCGGGCAAAAACGGGGTCGGGTATTCAAGTTTCCGAACTGGTTCTGGCACGACTTTGACATCATGACTGCCGTCGCCCGTCTGGAAATCTGAACGCCCGACCCCGGTTTGTTTGCAACCGCAGGAACAGTCGTTGAGGCTATGCGTCGGTCTTCGTTTCGCTGGCCCCTGACTTAAATGGAGGGATGATCGGTGAAACGAAGTCGGCCGGTTTGACGGTCAGGATGCTGCAATCGCAGGTATCGAGGACTTTCTCGGCGGTGTTACCCAGCAACAGTTCCCGGATGCCACTGCGGCCAATGGTGCCCAGCACCACCAGATCTGCATTGATGTGCTTTGTCAGCCTGCCGATTTCCTGCCAGGGTGTTCCGTAGCTGAGATGTTGCTGGACGGTCCGGGTTCCGAGATTCAATGAAGAGACAAACTCGTCGAATCGCTTTTTCGCCTCGACGTTGACTTCGCTTCTCAGCGAGCTTCCGTTCGGAATTTTACTCAAGACCTCTTCCGTGGCGTCAAGTGAGTCAATGACATGCACCAGATGCAGTTCGGCATTCGCCTGATTCGCAATCGAGATCGACTCTTGCACCGCCTTGCGGCTGACATCCGAAAAATCTGTCGCTGCGAGGATCCGTTGAGGCTGACTTTGAGTTTCCCCCTTAACAATCCAGACCGAGGCAGGGCAGTTACGAACCAACCGCTTCGCGGTACTGCCAATGAGAAAGTGCTGCCAGGTCGACATCCCGCGTGTCCCCGCCAGTACCAGATCGCAGCCTTCGCTCTGAACGGCTGTCGCAATCTGCAGGTGAGGGGCTCCGAGCAGCGTGATGGGACGGATCTGATCGCTGCCAATATTCGTCTGAGCGATCAGCTTCTGCATTTTGGCAAGCGAGTCACGCTCGACCTCATGATGGAACGTACTTCCTTCGCCATAGAGGAAGTCTTTCTTCCCCTCGTAGGAAGCCGACTCCAGCAGCTTGCGAATATTGGGAAGGCAATGAGCCAACGTGATCTTCGCACCTGTTTTCTGTGACAGCCAGACAGCCTGCTTCAACGCGGCTTCCGCAGGGGGAGAAAAATCGGTTGCGACGAGGATATGACGGTACGCAACATGAGCACTGACATCGCTATTCATCTGGAAATCCTTTTACTGAAATTGAACGTGGCCCGGGTGCATCTTCAAAGTTGCAGTGCGTTCGCTTGAAGACTCGACGAAGAGAATGCATGTACTCCGCGACTCGTTGTCGCCCGCGAGGATGGATACGGTAGCAGGAAATCACCGACATCAGAGCCCGAAATTGAAGTGCCCACAGGGAAATTGTCTCGGTTCGAGTCATAAAAATCGCAAAACCACGACTCCAGTGCGCCTGGAGTCGCGTTCGAGACTGAATTTCCCACTACGGGACTACTGGATTAAATTATTTGAAACCCAGGACACGATGACAAGCAGCAGGCTCGTAAAAAGAAAGAACCGTCCGCGACC
>NZ_DASWWZ010000687.1:0-6847 GCF_036405755.1 Schlesneria sp. | reverse complement strand
GAAATCGTCGGGTTGTGTGCCACTGCATCGGAGTCCTCGGAGACGCAGTGTCTTCTCATTTTTTGATGCTTGACAGAGCACTGCGTGACCGAGGACGGTCATGCAGTGGCACCCTAATTTTTCATCGTGACAAACCACTAGCCGCAGTCTCTCCAGGCCGTCAGGTCCTATCATTTGCACGACTTCTGATCTGTGTGAAAATCCGCGAATCGCGGGGGTTGAGTTGCGTTCAACCTGCGACTTCCGCCAAGATTGCCATTGTTTTTCGATGGACAGCGATCTTCTGGAACTGCGGTGGTGATGTTCGGACTGTTTCCTCTAATTGCCTTCGGATTCGGCAGCCCCTTGATGTTGTGGGGACTGGCGGCCGGCAGCATTCCGATTCTCATCCACCTGCTGCATCGCAGGCGGTATCAGACGGTTCCCTGGGCGGCCATGCGATTTTTGCTCGCCGCCACCAAAAAGCAATCTCGTCGCCTCAAGCTGGAACAGCTACTGCTTCTGTTAGTCCGCACCATGATCGTGGTCTGCCTGGCATTGGCACTTGCGCGGCCAACGGCCGAAACGCTTGGGCAATACTTTCAGTCTGAGGGCCCCAAGCATCGGATTATTGTGATCGACGCGACACTCAGCATGGGCAGCACGACCACCGGTCGAACCCGGTTTGATCGCGCCCGCGAGCTGGCCCGTCAGATTGTCGCCGGTTCTCGACAGGGGGACGCCATCAATCTTGTCCGCATTAGCGAGTCAACGCCGCACGTCATCATCGCCCGCCCGGCCTACCAGTCGATGGCGGTCATCGAAGAGATCGAACAACTGCTTCTATACGACGAGCGCGTCGATGCGTCGATGGTTTTGAAGGAAGTACAGGACCTGCTGTCGCTCGCACCCGAAATTCGCCGGAAAGAGGTCTACCTGATCACCGACCTGCAGGCGTCGACCTGGGCGCCGGCCAATTCTGTCGAAGCCTCGCGCATCCGGGAAACGCTCAAGACGATCGGTTCCCGCTCACAGGTCGTCTGGCTGGATGTGGGGGATTCCAACGCGAGCAACACCGCCGTCACCGGGCTCAGGATCGACAACGATTTCGTTCTCTCCGGTCGCCCGGTCCGCGTCTCGGCCAGTCTCAAAAACTTCAGTTCGATCGGGGCGTCGAATCAACTCGTCGAGCTCATGGTGGACGGCCAGTTGACCGACACCAAACGGGCCGACCTGCCAGCCGGCCAGGAAGTTTCCGTCGATTTTTCGCCGACGTTCAGCGACGGAGAACATCGGCTGAATGTCCGGATCGCCCCTGATACGCTTCCCGTCGACGATGTGAGATCACTCGTCATTCCCGTTCGAAGTGAACTGCAGGTGCTGCTCATCAACGGTAAGCCTTCCGGCGAACCAATGGGCAACTCCACTGACTTCCTGAAACTGGCTCTTGCCCCCGAACTCCCCAACCGGGCTTTCTCCAGCCCGATGCGTCCCACGGTAATTCGAGAAAGCGAACTGCTCGGATCCGACCTCAGCCGGTATGACTGCGTCTTCGCCTGTAACATCGCGATGTTCACCGAACGCGAAGCCGAAGTTTTGCGCAGTTACCTGGAGTCAGGTGGCGGTGTGGTCTTCTGCCTGGGTGATCAGGTCCGCCCCGACAACTACAATCAAATTCTGCATGCAGAGAAACAGCCGATCCTTCCCGCCCGGTTGATCGAGCGAACGGGTGATCCCCGCAAAAAAGACGTGGCATTCACGTTCGACCCGGGAGAATTCAACCATCCCATCCTGCAACCGTTTGCGGGAAATGCCAATGCCGGTCTGGAACTGACGAAAACGTTTGTGTACGTCAAAGCCGAAGTCGACGCGGACCGGGGGGCCGAAGTGGCCCTGGGATTCAGCTCGGGCGACCCCGCGATTGTCGATGCCCCTTACGGGCGAGGACGCGTGGTGCTGGTGACCACATCGGTCGACCGGGAATGGAGTACGTGGGCGGTCTGGGGCCACAGCCTGATTCCGCTGATGCACGAGACCGTGAACTACGCCGTCTCGGGACGGTGGAAAGACAGGGACGTCCTTGTCGGTCAGCCGTTGCAGTGCCACGTCGGACTGCGAGCCACCGACACTCCCGCGGTCCTGCATCTCCCCAATGGTGATACCAAACAACTGCAACCTTCCGCGGATGGGCGCACTATCACGTCCGAACCGACCGCGACCAGTGGATTCCACAAAATTGTGCTGGGACCACCTGCAAATCGGACGGACTGGTTCGCCGTGAATGTCGATACCCAGGAAAGCGATCTCACCTCACTGCAAAGCGAAGACCTGCGAACCGAATTGATGCCGGGAATCGAGTTTCGTTACCTCACCGAATGGGAAGAAGCGGCAGCGAGCAACGGAGAACAGGTGCGTGTGATTTCGACCGGGACGGGCTTCTCGCGGTCACTGCTGTTCGCGGCCATGGCCTTGTTACTGGTCGAACAACTGATGGCGTGGAACTTTGTTGCCGGAGCCAGCCTGCTGCTCGCATTCGCAATGGGATCGTTAACATTGAATGCCTACCGGTGGGATTCCTGGATCGGTGCCGGGCTGGCGAGCGTCATCGCAATCAGTCTGGTGGCGTTGGCCCTGAAATTTCGCCCCGTCCTCCGCTCGGGCTGAGACGCGAGCAGATTGAAGTCTCTGCAAGCACGCAAATAAAGAACCTTCCCTCCGCGACGACACGCAGATGGCAATGCAGAGCACCGGCGGAGCCAGTGAAACCTATTCCCAGTTTCATGACGGATCGTTTTCCTTATTCATTCCGGCTTCGACGCGGGCGTAAGTCTTTGTCGTCGAACACCTATTCAGACATCCCATGAAATCTGCCCGTCGTCCACTGCTCTCCAATCACAATCGCTGCTGGATCTGGGGCCGAAATGCGGTTCTTGAGACATTGCGAGCGAACTACTGGACGATTCTCGAGTTGCTCTACAGTGACCGCTGCGAAGAAGCGGCACTGCGCGAGGCTTTTGATCTCGCCGCTCGGTTCGACGTGGTCATCACGTACGTCCGAGACGCCGACATCACGAAGCAGTGCCGGTCTGAAGACCATCAGGGGCTGGCGGCCCGGATGCCTCCCTTCCCTTATGGAAACGTGGCCGACCTCTGGAAGCAATTACCTGAAAATCCTGTCCTGGTGATGCTCGACCGCATCCAGGACTCGCACAATTTCGGCGCGATCGTCCGTTCGGTCGATGTCTTGGGAATGCACGGCGTGATCGTTGGCACGCAGGAACAATCCCCCGTGAACAGCCTGGTGGCCCGCAGTTCCGCTGGCGCCGTGAACTTCGTCCCGATCGTTCAGACCGAAAGCCTGACAGCGACTGCTGAAGAATTGAAGGAACGAGGCTTCCAGATCGTGGGTGCCTCTGACCACGCCACGCAGCCGATCTACGCGACCGATTTCCGCGGACCCACGGTTCTGATCATTGGAAACGAAGGACGTGGAATTCACCCGACACTAAAATCGCTCTGCAATCACTTTGTGCAGATCCCCGTCCTGGGGCGAGTCAGCTCACTGAATGCGGCGGTGTCAGCCGGAATCTTGTTTTACGAGGTTCTGCGGCAACGCCGCGATGGAATTTAATCTGATCGGGTCGACGAACCGAATCCGTCCACCTGGAAGACTCTTTAGAAAGACATGGCATGTCTCTGGTTTTGAAGAATCCACATAGCGTCCTCGCGGCACTCCAGTGCCGCCCGCACGATGTCGTGGATATCCGCCTCCCTGCCGGGAAGCCCTCCCCCGCCTGGAACGAAGTGATTGAACTGGCACGACAGCACCAGATTCCGATCCGTACAAACCTTGCCGAGGAACCTCGACGTAACGCGAAGGAAGGGAAGTTCGAGCGCACTGGCGCGGCGCAGGCCACCGTCCGCGAACGAAATGGACTGCTGGTCGAAGAACTGTTCGCCGAGGCCTCAGCCAGCCCCGGACTGTGGCTGGCACTCGATTGTCTGCAGGATCCGCACAACGTCGGTGCCCTGTTCCGCACGGCGTCGTTTTACGGAATCAAGGGAATCATCCTGACGCGGGACCGATCGGCCCCTCTGACGGCCACCGTTTATGATGTCGCCGCCGGTGGTCTGGAGTACGTCCCCTTCGGCGAACCGACCAACATGGCCCGCGCAATGAACATCGCCAAAGCGGCCGGGGTCTGGCTGCTCGGTGCATCCGAGCACGCGGAACAGGACGTCTCGCAGATCCCGCGTGACCGTTCGTGGATGCTCATTCTCGGTAATGAAGAACTCGGCCTGCGTCGATTGACCCTGGAAAAGTGCGACCAGGTCTGCAAGCTGACCGCACGGGGTGACGTCCCTTCGCTGAATGTTTCAGTGGCCGGGGGTATCCTGATGGCTGAACTGACGCGCGCGGTTTAAGATCGTGAGTGACGGCTTTCCCCTCGGCCCTGTCCGTCAATTCGACGCGGCCTCATCGGACCACGACATTGTCCGGTCCTGCGACCAACCAGAAGACGACCGAAATGCATGCTGTTGAGTTTCTCAAACAATCCTCCGGTGACATCGCTCCTGTCGTCGTCCTGTCGGGTGGACAGCGGCATCTGAAACAAGCCGCGATGGCGAACTTACGGAAGCGCGTAATCGACGATGACGAGACCTGCCTGACCCGATTTCCCGCGAAAGAAGCGACACTGCAGGCCGTTTCGGACGAACTTCATACCGTCTCGATGTGGGGTGATCGCCGCCTGGTAGTCGTGGATGACGCAGACGAATTCGTCACCAAGAATCGTGCAGGTCTGGAGAAGCTGGTCGAAAAGCCGGCCAGAAAATCCGTTCTGGCTCTCGTTCTCGACTCTTTCCCAAAGACCACGAAGCTTTACAAACTGGTCGCTGCGAAGGGGCTGGAGATCGAGTGTTCCGAGCTGAAAGGCCCGCAACTGCAGAAATGGCTCCAGGAGACGGCCAAGGAGACTTACGGCCAATCGATTAGCCGGGACGCCGCCACATTGCTGGTCGAACTGGTGGGCGACGAACTGGGAATGCTGGATTCCGAGCTGGCAAAGCTGGCGTCGTATGTCGGGTCGAAAGGAAAGATCGAAATCGACGACGTCAAATCGCTGGTCGGCGGATGGCGGACCGAGACAACCTGGGCCATGACCGATGCGACCCGCGACAATGATCTCGACTTCGCCCTGACTGCACTCGATCAGTTGCTCACGTCAGGTGAACCACCCATGAAGCTGCTGGGGGGAATCTCGTACACCTTCAAAAAGTACGCCGTCGCAACCGATCTTTCACGGACAATCGCTCTCGATCAGGCGCTGCGACAAGCAGGGGTCTTTCCGATGGCCGTGAATGCCGGTCAGTCCTACCTTCGCCGATTGGGCCGAACGAAGGCAGAGCAGATCCTGCAGCGACTGGTCCAGGTTGATTCGGGTCTGAAGGGCGCAAACCCTCTTCCCGAGCGGATTCAGCTCGAGCGTCTGCTGGTCGAGCTGTCCGGGCATGACCTTTCCTGAAACCAGCCGCGTGACTGCTTGCTAGGCAGCCTTCTTCAGAACGAGGCAGGTGTTGTTGCCGCCAAACCCGAACGAGTTCGAGACGGTGACATCAATCTCCCGTTCCTGTGGTTCATTGCGGACATGATGGAGCATCGCGCATTCGGGGTCCGTGTTGTCGAGATTAACGGTCGGCGGAATGAGCTGCTTTTCGAGTGAGACAAGGCAGGTCACGGCTTCAATGGCCGCCGCTGCACTGAGCAGATGGCCGGTCAGCGATTTGGTCGAGCTGATCGGGACTCGGGAGACTTCGTCGCCGAGGACGGCCTGCAGAATTTTTGCTTCACAGATATCGCCGACCGGCGTTCCTGTGGCGTGCGCATTGATGTAATCAATCTCGTGCGGTTCCACCTTGGAGTTCGTGAGTGCCTGCCGCATGGCGGCGATTCCCTGCTGCGGTTCAGGACAGGGAATCACCATGTGATGGGCGTCACTGGTGGCACCAAAGCCGGCGACTTCGGCATAACGGCGTGCCCCTCGTTTCACGGCGGCGGAGGTCTTTTCCAGCAGGAAGACCGCTCCCCCTTCTCCGAGCACCATCCCGTCGCGGTCCCGGTCAAAGGGACGCAGGGCTCCGTGAGGCGCATCATTCTTCCGTGACAATGCTCGCAGGTTTCCGAAGCCAGCCAGTGAGAGCGGGGTGACACCGATGTCACACGCTCCGGCAATGCAGAGATCGACCCAGCCCAGGTCGAGCCATCGTTTCCCCTGCGAGATCGCCCAGTTCCCGCTCGCACAGGCAGCAGAGATTGTTAACTGAGGACCATTCAAATTCAGCAGTTGATGGATCTTCGTCGTGACGCCGGCAGGTTCTTCCATCGGATCGAAAGCGCGACGGCCCCCGCGGCGGTAATCCATCTCCCAGCTCTGCATCCACTCGGCACCCATTCCCAGGACCAGTCCGATCCGCAGATGTTCGGGGCGTTTGTCCCAGCCCGCGTCTCGCAAGGCCGATTCGACACACCAGATGCCGCACTGTTCGATCCGCAGTCGCGAACGAAAATTGGCCTCGTCATACCCTTCCGGACAAGGGATTTCGCCAATCAGACTGGCAATCTGACTCGGATGATCCGTCACCTCAAATGCCGAGACACGCTCAATCCCCGATCGACCTGCCAGGAGACTCGATGCGAATTGTTCGTATCCGTGACCGATCGAGGAGGTCAATCCGACGCCCGTAATACAAACCGAATCTCGCTGATCCATCTCTGTCTCACTTTCTCAAATCATGTTGATTCTGTGTCGGCCGCCCCGGTGCCCCTGCCGGATAACGGACCGAGGTGCGAAATGTTTGTCGCTTACTC
>NZ_DASWWZ010000686.1:0-9003 GCF_036405755.1 Schlesneria sp. | reverse complement strand
ACGGCATTTATGTGCATGTCGTCCAGTTTTTCTTCCACCTTGGCCCGCGACCCATTGTTGAATCCGCAGTCGCATGCCTGCCAGCTTGGTTCGGTGGAGTCAATCTGGGACCAGTCGTCCTGGAAATGCTGGGGCAAGACGGTTTTTAATGATTTCGAAGTCAGTTCCTTCCACTTGTTCATGAACGGGCTCAATTGACACGTTTCCGGGAACCAGATGAGAGCATGGACGTGATCCGGCATAATCACAAATCCCAGGCGAAGCCCCTGCTGCTGTGCCCGCCGATTCCCCACGGTGCCAATGACGATTTTCTTCGCTTGATCATGTTGTAGGTGCTTGCGCCTCTTGTCGCACGAGAACGTCGCGAAGCGGATCTGCTGCTCAGTGTCGAAAACGCGTCTTTCAACCATGGTGTACAGAGGAAAACTGCGTGCGGTGATCCAAAAAAGGGAACCCTCATGGTATCACATCATGTCGCTCCGCGATCCAACCGCCTTGAACAGGCGGTCGGGCCACCCTGCGTCGCGAAATCATTGATCCCGCCTGAGTTTCCGTACTCACTCAAGCCGATCCTCATCGATGCACTGTCCGCGTGACCGGATCACCATCGCCGCATTAGCTTAATCAGCAGCTTTCGTTTGTTTGATTAACGCGATAACAACAGCACATCCAACATAGCTTCCAGCCGACCGCTCCCATCAATAAAGTTCCCAGTGTCAATTCGCGCAGGCATGTGATTTTCATACTTCACGCGTAGCGCTTCCATATCCTTGAGTACCGAGTCTTCAATTGCCTTGTGTCGCAAATGTTGCAGCTTCTTTGCATTTTCCGCATCTCCCATCTCCGCCGCCAGTATGGACAGACGATCGATCTGCCCCGGATTTCTCCATTCTGACAATCGACATGCGGCCTCCACCTTCTCAAACGTGCGAGTCCATTCATCACGACCAGCCTCAGACGCATCAACTTCAGCAGAAATTCTATCGATCAGTTCACAACGTCCCTCCAACAGGCGGATGAATTGTTCTTTGGTCGCCCTGATCGCTTTCTTCTGAAGCCGTTCGGCTTCATCAAACTCTTGCAATTCCGCTTTTGCTGCCGCCAGGATATCGTTAGGAATCAAGTTGACACCCTCAGACAGGTTTATCGCCAGATTCGCGTGCTTATATGCAAGGCCTCCGTCTCTTTTCGCGTCACAAGTCGTTGTAGACAGGAACTGTGAGAGCGCCATATGTGCACGAGCTTCTTGCGGCCTTTCTTCAGCCCACAACGTCAAATCCTGAAGCTGCTTCTCATACTCTCCGAGAGAAGCCCACAGCTTGGCCCTTTCGCCTAGGGCCATGGAGTCCGTCAACCCCTGAGAAATGGCATCGTCCAACTGATTCAGTGCCTCCTTGGATCGCCCAAGGTGGAACAGTCCCCGCGCTCGTGCAGTATATGCAAAATCCAACTCCGCCTTCCTTCGTATCAGGTGCTCCGTATCGGAAAGTAATTCTTCATAACTTTCGTTCTTCAGATACAAATGGCAACGGCAATAGCGACATTCCGGACTATCCTTCAATGCAATTGCGCGAGACATCTCTGCGATACCTCTGTCGCTTCGCCCTAATTTTCCATGGCTGAGCCCAAGAAACATCCATGCCTCGGGCGAGCTTGGCTTAAGCTCAACGGCCTTAAATAGAAACTCCGCCGCTTCATTATGCCTACTTTGCCTAACCAGCATCGCTCCACAATTGATGTAGGCGTGAAAGTAATCTGGACGCAGATTAATGGCTTTACGGTATCGCTCCAGCGCCTCGTCAGGCTTCTTCATAAAATATAGGATATCGCCGTGATTCTTTACATAGGTTGCATTTGTTGGCTCCAGCTTTTGGGCTTTCACGATATCATCGAGCGCACGTTCGTATTTCTGATTGTGGCAGAAAACGAATGCGCGACACCGGAACGCCTCGGCGCTTCGCGAATCGGACTCGATCACAGACTTGTAATACTCAAGTGCTTCCTCGATTGTAACAACATCGTCAATATTAACCATGCCTTCGTCGGTTGTTAACGTGTGCTTGTTCTGAGCAAGCACTGTAAACGGCAGGGAAAAATGCTCTGCCGAGCTCACTTCGCCTCCAGACAACACCTTACAGCCAATACGTGGCAACACTGTTTTACCAACTAGCGTTTCTTCACCGACGGTGGACCTCGCCATTAGTGCGACGACAATGATTTGCGCTAGAAAGCAGCGAACTGAGCGACACATCTTCATATCCTTCAAAAGAGGTGTTGACGTATTGACTGGCGATGGAGTGGCAGTGAGTTAGAACTTGAAATTTAGATTGACTTTGGCTTCTTCCAAGGGAAGTGTAAACACTTTGTTAAGTTGCGACCAATTGTCCAAAGTCAAGGGAGCTGTACCCCATGGTAGCGAAAGCGAGAGGTTGCCCTTAGGGAGTTTAAGGGTGAACTCAAATGATCCAGAAAGACTGAAATTCGGATACGCACCAGGGTTATTTCTTGCATATTCGGGGGTATTATAAATAAAAGTTGGCTTCGCCGTAATTGTGACATTAGGCGGAAGTAGTTTAGGTGGCACCGACAAAGGAATGGTCTGCGACAAGTGCGGAAACAAATTCCCTAGTCCGTGCGTTTCTTGAAGTACCGACGCGCATCCAACGCTGCCAAGAACAATCGCCATCCATCCCTGTGGAGAGAGATTGTTAACATCAACTTTGAAGTTTGCTTGTTCTTGAACTGCGGCAAAGGCGGTTGACTGCAGCAGGCTTTGGAATTGACTCGTAAAATCCATCGGTGGGACCCAAAGGGCAGCCGGATCGGGTTGAGCATCGAGCATCTTTTCGCCAACCTTCTTCCAGAAGTCAGAAAAGAATTGCTCTGTGCTAAATTCTGTCAGGTGGCCGCTTAACACTGCGCCAAAAGGCAAATCTATACCCGAATCGAGTTGATCAATAAAGTTCGGTACGGCATCCTTAAAAACGGAATTCACGTCTGTGAGGAAGTTGTCTTGAAGGCCCAATGGGTCAGTTTGCGAAAAGGGAGAATTCCGCACATATCTGTAAAGGTTACTACCGGCTTTCAATCCGAGCGGGTCCCGCTGCAGCCAGCTTCCTAGAACCGCATGGTACGCCCGGAAGCGAACAGAGAAGAGTTGCGCACCCGAGTCATACCGGTATCCGCAGAACGTCGTCTCCCAGGTGAAGGCCGAGATGGAGCGGGTAACGTAGGCGGAGGACATGAAGAGGGTTCTGCCGTATGGGTTGTAGGCGAATCGCTCGCCGACGAGTGCTCCTGCGGTGGTGATGGCACTCATGTTCCAGTTGGCGTCCTGGAGAGCGTAGAATCGCTCGTTGAGCGCTCCGGCTCCGGTAGTGTCCCGCTCGCGCAGGACGAGATCGTCGATGTAGCGCGCACCCCAGATGAACTGGCGTTCGGCACTGGTCGACGCGCCGACTCGCTCTTCGATGCAGCGCCAGTTGCTGGTGAAATAGGAGTGCCGGGTTTCGGACAGGACGCCGCTGGTGTAATTGAGAATTACCGTTCGGAAGTTTCGCGCATCGTACTGGTTTTGCTGGATGTCCGTCGCGCCGGCCTTGACGGAGATCAGGCGATTCCAGGCATCGTAGGTGGCGGACTGGCTGGTCCAGGGGGTCGCCTGCCGAGGCATCGTCGTCATATTCCCTGCCGCATCATATGCAGGTACGGCCCATGCGAGTCCCACCGGCGTCGAGATGGCGGTGATCTCGTTGACGGTGTTGGAGGTCCGCGCCTGAGTTAATGTCCAGCTCGAACCGCTGGTCGATTCATTGAAGCCGCGCCAGTTTCCCGTCGGATCGAGTGTCCAGCATTGCGCGAAGGTGGGTGACGGAATGGCCGTGTTGGTGCCGTTGAGTGTTCCCCGCTGCATGTCCTTCAGTCGCTGCAGTCCGTCGTTGGTATAGAGTTCGTCGTACTGGGCACTGCTTGCCGTGGCGACGGGATTCTGCCGCCAGATCCGGTTGCTGGCGCGGTCGTAACCATATTTGATCCGATCGGTGTCCACATTCGTGGTGGTGCGGTACCAGCGGGAATCGATAATCCGACCAAACTGGTCCAGCCCCCAGTAGATATCTCCCGCAGGACTGGTTCCACTGGAAGAACCCAGCAGCGTGTACTGCAGCGAGGGTTGGGGATACGTGGTCTGCACGGTCGTGCCTAAGCCGAGATACGCATAATTCACCAGTGTCGTCGCCCCATCGATCAGGGCATCAACCCGACTGGCCGCATCGTTGATCCCTCCTGAGGTGCCATACCCAATGGTGATGGCGCGGCCATTCGGGTAAGTCAACGTCGTCGGACGAATCGAGTTCGCGGATCCATTCGCGTAGGAATACTGCACCTTGGGTGTCGTCCCCGAAACGCTCAGGCTGTGAGATTGGGCATCGGAAACGACCTGACCAAAGTCATTATAATCCAGTTCAACGTCATTGACGACAACCGCACTTGATCGCTCTTAGCGGCTCAGTCGTTGCTTCCACCGACACGGGGTCGGAGGAGAGCTCTTGGCGGAGGGCTCGTTTGTTGGATGGTCGTTGTTTTCGCTTCGGGCTGGCATTGGAAGTACGAGCCGTCTGGACAGAAATCTACTGCTGGTTTGAACATGTGAAATTCGGTTTGGCAGGGGATTGGGTTGTCTGCCGGGCAACGGAGGGGTGGGGTCGCTTGAGTCGGACGGGAGATTTTGAGGTGATTGCGGCCATTTCTGCCGGGCACTCTGGTCTGCGGCTCTCATGCAGCAGGGTGAGCTCTGTGTTCTTGAGCGAACTGGTCCGTCGAAGTCCAAAAGGAGGAACTCCGTGGCGTTGGGGAGGCAGAGTTTTCCTGTCTTCTACTTCGTTCGACTAGGCAATCTGTTCGTCTCGCACTCCCCCGCTTTCAAGCGATTCCCGCCTGTCCGTCGATGGACAAGCACGGAGATGAAGGATCGTCCTCCGACGCAGCGAGGGATTGTGGCAGACGCATTGATTAACACCTATTGTCCAACCTCAGCGCCCACGAGTAGACCTTCCATGATACGAAGCATATTTTCATGTAAGTTATGGAGTGCCTTGATCCTGCTGGCAGGATCAACGGTGGTCTGTGCATCGGAACGGGTTACGCCAGAAGTACTGGCCGCCCGGCGGACACTTCCGTCGGTCGGAAACATCCATACTGAGAAATCGGCGAACCCTTCCAATAGCGTATTTACCTCTGAAAAGACGCGCAAGATCAATGGGATGGGTACCGGGATCGTTGTGGATGAGCGTGGCTATATGGTCACGAATTACCACGTCATCGCCGACGTCGACACCATTCGTGTCGAATTCGAAGATGAAAACCGGGTCCGTTCGAGCTACGTCGCTCGCAAGGTTCGCTATGATCGCGAACATGACCTGGCCATCATTAAAGTTGATGGCGCCAAACCGTTTAAGGTGATGCCCTGTGGAACATCATCGGATTTGATGTACTGCGAAAAAGTCATTGCCATCGGCAACGCCTTTGGCTACGACGGGACCGTCACACTCGGCTACATCAGTGCTCTGGGGCGCGATGTTGAAGCCAACGATACCGTATCGTATCGGAACTTGATTCAGACCGATGCGGCGATCAATCCTGGCAACAGTGGCGGCCCGCTGATCAACATGGATGGCGAAGTGATCGGCATCAATGTCGCGATCCGCGCCAATGCTCAAAAAATTGGTTTCGCCATTCCGATCGACGACGCACGAGTCATCATTGCGAAGATGATGAGCGTGGAGAATCTGGATGGTAATTTCCATGGCTTGATCGGCAAGGACATCAAGTCGGGTGCGACACGGATGTTGCGGGTTGACGGTGCTCACCCTGACAGTCCCGCTGCATTGGCGGGGCTGCGATCGGGGGATGTGATTGTCAAGGCGGGTAATCTTGATGTTGTCGACGCGGCGGATTTCGAGCGAGCGATGCTTCATCGTCCGGTGGGAGACAAAATTGAAATCACCGTCAAGCGGAATGATCGGGAAGTCAAAACGACACTCGCTCTGGCCAGCTACGCCGGCGGCAGGTCCTCAGTCTCGAACGATATCCAGGTCGTATCGCGGGCCAACAATGATGATTCCGATCGCTTCTGGTCGCAGTTGGGATTGCGGCTGACGCTGTTGCCCTCGAACGAAGTGCGAAGTCACTTGTCGAAGACCAAGTATCGAGGGGGAATGCGGGTTCTTGAAGTGAAGCCCGAAAGCCCTGCTGCTGTTAATGGGATCCAGAAGGGTGACGTCCTGGTCGGACTCGACAAGTGGGAAACCATGAGCGTCGACAACATCACCTGGATCATGAATCAGATGATGACGCAGACCCCCGGCCCGGATGGACAGAGTCAGATGAAGTTTTACCTCGTGCGGGGACAGGAAACCCGATTCGGATATCTGCCGATCTCGCCGAATCCCCGAACTGCGTCCGCTGGAAACTGATCCTTCGCAGATTCGATTGAGCCGATGGATGGCGATTCGATCAGCAGGGCAGGTGACAGTGACTTGATAAAAGCACGGCGCGACTGGATCAGTCGCGCCGTGTTAGCCATTTTCAGGCGATGGAATGTTCGTCCGATGATGGGTGGCATCCAGGTTGTCCGGGAGACTGGATGCGGCCGGCTGTTATCGGGGAGCTCATTTCGTTGAATCGATGACAAAGTCGGAGGCGGTCCAGGGAGGAAGATCCGTTTCGAAGTGGACTCGCTCACCGGTCAAGGGGTGCTTGAATTCGATCCGCTGGGCAAGCAGGCACAACGGGGGAGCATCCAGCGAAACGGTTTGTGTGTCTCCCAATTGATGCCCGACGCGGTAAGTGGCATCTCCACAGATGGGATGGCCGAGATGCCATAAATGCACGCGAATCTGGTTTGTTCGACCTGTGTAAGGGATGGCTTCCAGCAGGGAAGTTCCATCCGGGAAACGCTCGAGCACTTTAAATCCGGTTCGGGCCGCCAGGCCATGCTCGTCGTCGATGTGACGTGATCCCAGTTGCCCGGCATCCGCACTGATGGGACTGGTGCATTCGAACTCATCCTGCGAAGGGATGCCGTGGACTCGTGCGAGGTACCGCTTGCAGACGGCATCGGGGCCGGTCTGTTCGAACTGCCGTTGAACGAGTTTGGCGAAATGCCGTGTGCGGGCAAAGACCACCACGCCTGACGTGTTCGCATCAAGACGGTGCGAGGGACGGGGGCTTTGGGGGAAATAGACCTGACAAAGGATCGACTGCAACGTGTTGCGGCTGAATCTGCCGGACGGGTGTGTCGGCAGGGGGGCTGGTTTGTGGACGACGATGATCGCTTCGTCTTCGTAGAGAATCCGGATCTGGACGTTGACGTCGGGTTCTTGAGTACCCGGAATGATGTGCAGATATCGTTGACCCGCACGAACGAGTTCATCGTGGGATGCGGCGATTGTGGGAGAGTCTTCCGTAGGCTGTGGGCGTCGGCCTGGACTGCGTGATGGGGGATGAATCCGTTTTCGGATGCGGCCCTCGTCGCACGCCTGTTTCCAGTCTTCCCGAGGAATGTGACTGAGAATACCGCAGAGGAAGTCGAGCAGTGCAACGCCATCATACTCGGCCGGAACGTTCAAAGGCCTTTCGTTGACGTATGGCTGACTTCCGGGAAGGGGATTCACGACCTGCTGGAGCGTGGTGTGGCGCTCGGCGAGAGTTGCCGCTCGCTGTTCCTCTGTGGTTTTGTAACAGTAAGGACAGGAAAGGCCTTCGACGAAGCGCGGGTCTTCCTGTTCTTCGGGCGTCAGCGGAGACTGGCAGACAAAGCATTGTGCCGATTCGGACTCGTGCAAACTCGGGTCGACACCAACTCGCTGATCGAAGACAAAGCACTCTCCGTCGTAGTGAGCCCCGCCGCATTCCTCGAAGTACTTCAGGATTCCCCCATCCAATTGAAAGATCTGCTCGAACCCTTCACGCTGCATGAACGGGCCCGCTTTTTCACAGCGAATGCCCCCTGTGCAGAACATGACAATGGGCTGTTTCTTCATTTCTGCCGGAAGCTGTCGGACGGCTTCGGGAAATTGGCGAAAATGGTCAATGTTCAGCGGCATCGCGTGCTGAAAGGTCCCCAACTGCACTTCGTAGTCATTGCGCGTGTCAATCAGTGTCAGCGGGCGTCCTTCATCCAGCCATTGTTTCAACTCGCGAGGGGGGAGCTTGGGAGCGGGGGCGCGTGCGGGGTCGATCCCTTCGACGCCGAAGGCGATAATCTCCTTCTTGATTTTCACCAGCATTCGTCGAAACGGCTGTTCCGCACTCTCACTCACTTTTGGCTCAACATCTTCCAGTCCCGGCACCTGCCGCAATTCACAAATCAATGTGTTGATTGCACTTCGGTTGCCCGCGACAAACAGATTGATGCCCTCGGTGCTGAGCAGGATGGTTCCTTTCAGCTTACCGGCAGCGCAAATCTGGATCAGATGTTCACGCAGAGGCTTCAGGTTAGACAGTGGAGCAAATTTGTAGGCGGAGATATTCGTGGTTGTCTGCATCGTCTTCATCTGATAGGTGTCATCGGACTTGACCGGCCCCGCCAGGCGGGAATGTCAAGCTATGACGATTACGGAGGCTCATCCTCGTGCATGTTGACAGGTGGTCAGCCGGTTACGCAAGTGCCGAAGATCACTGCACGCCTCAGGCCGCGCTCGTGAGCGCACAGGAATCGATTCGCCATTACTGCCGGTTCAGCACGGATGGACGGGCAGAACGTGGTTCAATGGACGGAACGACTCATCCTGATTGCGCTCGCTGGCCGAAGACGTAACTGCAGATGAAGAGTGAGAGATTCATGGGAGGAACTGTGCATAATCGCTGTGATCTCTGTTTTGTCCGGTCTGTGCTCACCTTCGGCGTGGCCATGGTCCTGCTCGCTGTAGTTGAGGCGGAAGCCCAGGTTGAAAACAGTGTCCTCAGCACGCGTGCGGATTCACCTGCCGAGATTCAGCGAAT
>NZ_DASWWZ010000685.1:0-4122 GCF_036405755.1 Schlesneria sp. | reverse complement strand
TTTGCTCCTTTCCTGGCGAACGCCCGACCGATTTTTTACGTCGGGATTAATCGGTTCGAATACCAGGAAGCGGCGAGGACACTTCGTGGTGCCATGTCGCAGCAGATTGAAGCCCTGGCGAAAGATTCGGCTCTTTCGATTCCTGATGCGACGATCAAGACGATCGCCTTGCAGATGGATCTCATGGAAAGTGCTCTGCCTCCGGAAAAGTCGGCTGAGCTCAGCGAGCTTGAGAACAAGATCCTCAATATCCTTCGCTCGTCCGGCATGGAGGGGAGAAGTGATGCTCTTAGACAACTGCAGCGAGAACTTCGTTCCAGCTTCGACGCCAGCAGCGTCACACTTGTCTCGAAGTCACACTGGCCTGTGTTTGCCTCGCTCAACGCCGCAGATGTTGGCTTTCAGGTTGCGAATATCCTGTTTCTACTCACGCCCTTGTGGATCTGGCTGCTCCGCAGGCTGGTTCCAGTCGAGAATGATCATATTCGTCGGAGGGTGTATTCCTTTCTCGTAATGGGGTTGCCTCTCATTGCGGGGATGTTGTGGTGGTGGCAGGTTCCTTATCGAGTTGATCGGACTGAGTATAAATCGGGAGTTCTGGCCGCGGATCCCGATGCTGCCAAAGCACCTGTGGTCTACGAATCTGTCATGTGGCCTCCGATTGCCTATGGCATTGATGAATATGACCTGGCCGGAAAATCAGCCGCACCGGCGTGGTACCCTGCTAAGTGGTGTCCGCCGGGGAAAGACGCCGCTTCGATTAAGCTGGCCTCGCAATGGAGTGGACCGCACTGGCTTGGTACCGATGCTTCCGGTCGTGACGTGCTTTGCAGAATGATCTGGGGAGGTCGAGTCAGTCTTTCCGTCGGACTGGTGGCCGTCGCTATCTACGTGACAATTGGAATCATCGTCGGTGCCCTGGCGGGGTACTACCGTGGATGGTGTGATCTTCTGATCTCCCGCATCATTGAGGTCATGATCTGCTTCCCCACGTTCTTCCTGATTCTGACGATCGTGGCTCTGGTCGGTCAGAACATCGTCAACATCATGATCGTTATTGGATTGACCGGTTGGACTGGTATTGCGAGGCTGGTGCGCGGTGAGTTTCTGCGACTGGTCGACCAGGAGTTCGTGGTCGCTGGCCGCGCACTAGGCTATACGCCGATGAGAATTATCTTCCGCCATGTCTTACCCAACGCCATGGCACCCGTACTGGTCTCTGCCACGTTCGGAATTGCTGGTGCAATCCTGACAGAAAGTGGTTTGTCGTTTCTGGGCTTGGGGATTTCCAAGCCAACGCCCTCCTGGGGGGGGTTGCTGGCAGATGGTCGTGATTCCCTGCAGCATGCTCCGTGGCTCATTCACTTTCCGGGACTGGCGATTTTCCTCACCATTACGGCTTATAACCTGATGGGAGAAGCACTTCGCGACGCTTCTGATCCGCGACTGCGAGGCTCTCGCTAACCCCCTTTCATTCAGCGATGCTCGGAAAATTCTCGTGCCAGTCGGTTGCCTCCTGATAGACGCAGCCGATTGACAGGATTGTGTTCTCGTCGAGAGCCCGGCCGGTGAACTCAATTCCCGTCGGCAAACCGTCCTCCCCAAATCCGTTGGGGAGAGTCAGGGCTGGTAGACCACATAAGTTCGCGGCACTCCCCAGTTCGGAGCAGACGAACCCACGTGACCATTCAGCGAAACGCTGAATGATCGGGCCTGCTTCCGTGTTCAGCGTGGGGGTGACGATCGCATCATAATTTGCCAGGACCCCATTGATCTCCCGCTGGATCTGCCGTCGAATCCTCATTGCATTGATGTAGTCTTTTGCAGGGATAAGCAGGTTAGAAAAGCCGCCCCAGCGATCTTCCGGCGCGGTGAGTTCCCACGATCCTCCCTCGGCCATGAAGGTTTCAAACGCTGCAGACATCTCACTCGAAATAATCGTGCTTGCGAGGATCGAGTAGGGGAGATCGGGAAGTTCAATTGTCTCGACCGAGCCGAGCTTTTCCAGGACCTTCAGTGATTGTTCATAGTTCTGGAATACTTCTGGCTGGACTTCGCCGGGATCGACGTCCAGCACGGCAAAGCGAAAGGAGCGTTTGACCTGAGGATGCTCGAAGGTCCACGGAGAGACTATGCAGGTGTCGTCTGACGGGTCTGCACCGGCAATCGCGTCTAGAACCAGACCACAATCTTCCGAAGTGCGGCAAAGCGGCCCCAACTTGTCGAGGGTCCAACTAAGTGCCATGGCTCCGTGGCGGCTGACGCGTCCATAAGTGGGTCTTAAGCCCGCCACACCACAATAGCATGCGGGAGTCACGATGGACCCGAGAGTTTCTGAGCCGATCGCAAAGGGGACCAGTCCGGCACCTACTGCTGAAGCGGAACCCGAGGAGGATCCTCCCGCCCACCGTGATTTGTCCCATGGGTTCAGGCCCGGTCCTGAGAATGTGGCATCGGCCTGCTTGTAGCCGAATCCCCCCGCCAGTTCGACCATCGCCAACTTGGCGCACAGCACTGCGCCGGCTTCTCTCAGCCGGACGATGACTGTGGCGTCTTCATCGAATACCTGGTTCTGCAGAGGAGCTGCCCCCCACGTTGTGGGTATTCCCTTCGTTACCAGAAGATCTTTAACACCAAATGGGATGCCGTGCATGGGACCCCGGTCATAACCGGCCTGCATTTCTGCATCGGCCTGTCGGGCCTGTGCCAGGGCGAGCTCAGACGTCACTCGTACGATGGCGTTGTAGCGCGGTCCGAATTGCTTCAGGCGATCGAGATAAAACTCGGCCAGCTCTATGGCTGACGTTTGTCTGGTCCTCAAGCGAACGCCGAGCTCCACAATACTGTGAAATGCGAAAGAGTCGGACATGGGGCGAAGTGACCACTGAAGGATCGGTTGGTAACGAATTCCGCGCAGATCCTACCCGAGGAAGTACTGAGACAGAATCGTATCTGACGGAATCGGGCCACTTGAGTAGTTGATATCCGCTTCCTGAATCGATTTCGCAAGCGGATATCAGGTCAACGCAATCGTGAGCAGTTCGCACTTTGTTTGCTGGCGATGATCTGATAAAGCATTCCTCAATGGATATCGATAACGTGAATGCGGCGACACAAGCCTGGTGAAGCGTGGACCTTAAAGCAGTAATTCCCTGGCGCAGTCGAAAAGACCTCCAGAGCAAGATCTCGACCCGGAATGGTGTTCGCGTCCATGACGTGAAGGATCCTGTTTCGCTCTCTTACTATGAACTGCGGGATGAGGAAGCGTTTGTCCTGAGTCAGCTTCATCATCCCGTCTCAACCCTCGAACTCTGTGAATCATTTCATCAGCAGTTCCGGCCGCAAACACTCTCGCCGGAGGAACTGGTGAGGTTTATCGGACAACTCGTGCAACAGGGACTGCTGGTCGCTCAACAGCCGGGATATGGTCGTTCGCTGGCAGCACGAAATGCACGCATCGAAAGCTCTCGGCGGTGGTCGGGTCTTGCGAATGTGCTCTCACTTCGATTTCGTGGATTTGACCCCGACAGGCTTCTGGGCGGGCTGGTTGCTCGCTTTGGCTGGCTCATATCGTGCTGGACGATGGTTCCGGCAGGGATTTTGATTGCGGCTGCAATCCTGCTCTTGGTCATTCGGCATGAACAGGTCTCGGAGAGATTGCCCGAGGCGAGGGCCTGGCTGAGTTCAGGAAATTTGCTGTTGATGGCAGGCTTGCTTGGCTGTGTGAAGGTGCTGCATGAATTTGGTCACGGCTTGGTCTGCAAGAAGTTCGGCGGCGAATGTCATGAAATGGGCTTTATGTTGCTCGTGTTCACACCGTGTCTGTATTGCAACGTGACTGATAGTTGGATGCTGCAAAGCCGCTGGCAGCGAGCCGCGGTCAGTGCGGCAGGAATTGCGATTGAGGCCACGATCGCGGCAATGTGCACATTCCTGTGGTGGCTGAGCGAGCCGGGTTTGTTTCACTCGATTTGCTTAAATCTGATGTTTGTATGCGGTATCAGTACCCTCTTGTTCAATGGCAATCCACTCTTGAGGTACGATGGCTATTTCATACTCTCCGACCTCTTGGAATTCCCGAATCTCTACCAGCGAGCGGCCGAAACGGTTCGCCGTCGTTTA